>NZ_CP071132.1:300000-588872 GCF_017220215.1 Caballeronia sp. M1242
CCGCAATCGTGCAGTTCACGAAAACAGCATGGCGAGCGGCAACGCGTAGGCACGACAAGCCGGGCCTACGGAGCACACTGGCATTTTGCATACGAAGGAGCCACCCAATGACAACGTCGGCGGCCATATCCGCGGTCCTGCTGGCAATTCTTCTCGGCGCGATGATTCCTGGACCGAGCTTCGTCATGGTCGCGCGCAACGCGATCGGCCTCTCGCGGGCCGACGGCCTCGCCACGGCGTTCGGCATGGGCCTCGGCGGCATCACGTTCGCCGGAATCGCGCTCGCCGGTCTATATACGGTGTTGTTCGCCGTCGCATGGCTGTATGTTGCGTTGAAGATAGCGGGTGGACTCTATCTCCTGTACATCGCGCTGCGCATATGGCGCGGCGCCTCGCAGCCGCTATCCATGCAGACCGACGGCGCGCGCGAAACCGGCAGCGCGCGCCGCTCGTTCTGGCTCGGCGTGAGTACGCAACTCAGTAACCCGAAGACCGCCATCTGGTACGGCAGCATCTTCGCGGCGCTGCTGCCACAGCATCCGCCGCTCTGGTGTTATTTCGTGCTGCCGTCGCTCGTGTTCTGCATCGAGTTCGGCTGGTACACCGTCGTCGCGGTCTGCTTCTCAAGCCGTCGGCCGCGCGATGTTTATCTACGAGCGAAAGTATGGATCGACCGCATCGCTGCAACGATGGTCGCGACGCTCGGACTACGGCTGATCGTTGCTGCAGGCAAGGACGGCCTCTGAACTTCAACTCACTTGCATTCAGAATTCCGACACAACAATAACGAATTCGGAACACCACAATGCCCACCTGGTTGTCCTTCGGCATCCCGGAAGCGCGCCGTCTTGTGCGCACGCTCGTTGCGTGCTCAATCAGCTATGCGGGCGCGCGCCTGGCCGCGCTCCCAGAAGGCTATTGGGCGCTAATCACGACGCTAGTCGTGGTCACGCAACCGAGCCTCACGCAAGCGCTCGGCACCGCACGCGATCAGGTCATCGGGGCCTGCATCGGCGGCGTGGCGGGCGTGCTCGGCGTCATGGCGATGCAACGGGGCGCTGCGCCGCTCGCTGTCTTCGCGATCGCCTTGGTACCGCTTGCCGCCCTGACCGCAAAGCGTCCCGCCATGCGGCTCGCCTGCGTAACGCTCGTAATTGTCGTCTTGATACCGGCGGGCTCTGGACCGCCCTTTCAGCGGCCGTTGCATCGCGTACTGGAGATTCTTATTGGCGTGACGGCGGCGTTCATCGTTGCGGCGATATGGCCCAACCGTGCGATTCGCATTGCTCATCGACGCGTCGCCGATACGTTGGAAATTCTCCGTCAACTCATGGCGATGCAACTCTCCGGCAAGCCGGACGAAGACGGGGCCGCACGTCTCGAAACGCTCAGCGTGCAGGCACAGCAGGCCCTGGACGATGCGCTTCAGGAAGCCGAGCGCGAGCACATCATCGTGCCCTTGCGTAGTCATCGCTCGGATGCGATCGACAAGGCTGCGCCGTTTCTGCGTCGCCTACATAGCGACGCCATCTTTCTTGGAAAGGCACTGTCGAACGGGCGGCCGGATGAATACAAAATGCGTTATCGGGACATCGGCCGCGCGCTGCAGGCGCCGTTCGCAGCACTGGCGGACGCTCTCACGGACACGAAGCAGGACGCGTCAAAGCTGGAACGCGTGCGCGAGTGCATGCGACAGTTAAAGGAGGCGCTCGAGGCCGAACGGGCGAATGGCGAGGAGTGGGACGTCGCCTATTTCGTCGTCGGCCTCATCGTGACGGACCTCGACGCGCTAACCACGGCCATCTATCCTAGCGACCCACCAAGGACGCGTTAGCGCGACAGTCCCCGAGCATCGATGGGCCAGATATCGACGACTCGTCCGTTGCGATGGCACACGTATTCATCGTAGAGATTCACGGTCGGATCGCAATGGCCCGGCGGCAACAGGATGCGCGTGGCGAGTAGCGCGTGAGGGTCGTCGTTTCGCGCATACGGTGCGTCCAGCATGCCATGCTCGTCATTTGCGGCAATATAGTTGAAGACTTGCTCGTCCGATGCATCGAGCGGTTGCACGCTGCGCGGCAATCCCGAGTCCACCGCCAGTCCTTTCAGTCCGACATCGCAGACGGCGATTCCGGGCCGCGCGGCACTCATGATCGTCGACAGTACAGAGAGACTTTGCCGCCAGCGCAGTGCGTCGCTCCATGCCAGCCCACCGTAGTCGCCGTCCATGAACAGGTAGGACCCGGGCTGCAGTTCGGTATAGACGCCACTGGCGGCATCGAACTCGACGGTGCCCGTACCCCCACCGGTGATGACGGTACATTGAATGCCACGTGACTCCAACGTGCATGCAAAATGCGCCGCGCGTTCAGCCGCCCGACTCGCTGCGGTCTTGCGGGCCTGCCAGTCGACAATGTGCTGGGCGCCACCGTGGTACGCCTGGATACCCGAGAAGCGGAGCGCCGGCTGTGCGGCGATCGCTTCGGCAAGCGAAAGTAGCGCATCGTCGCTCGTTACGCCGCAACGATGCTGGCCCGCATCGACTTCGACCAACACGTCGATGTGGACGCCCGCGCGTGCCGCCGCGTCTCCGAGCGCTGCGACTTGCGCCAACGCATCGACGCAGACCGACAGCCGCACGTTCGATGCAAGTTCGACGGCCATCGCCACCTTGTCCGCGCCGACGAATTCGTTACTGATATGGATGCTCGCGATGCCCGCCGACGCGAACGGGTACGCCTCCGACAACTTCTGGCAGCAGACGCCGACCGCACCGGCGTCTGTCTGACGTCGCGCGATGGCGCTGGACTTGTGCGCCTTTGCGTGCGGCCGCAAGGCGACGCCGTGACGTGCGGCCAATGAGCTCATCGTGGCGAGATTCTCGTCGAATGCGTCGAGATCGAGCACGAGAGAAGGCGTCGCGACTCTGGCGAGCGTGTCGCCGACGCGGGCTGCGGGCGGTGGAAGAAGCGTCATCTGCTCGGGTGAAGTGAGGTGGCGGAGAGTCATCTTATCGCGTGACACGCCGCTCGCGAGCATGCGGCACGCAGTATGCCGCATACAAAGTGCAACGTGCAAAAGCGCGATGCTGCGAGAAGCTTACGCTGAGACTTCCGTCTCCAGAATCGCTCCTTCGTCTTTCAGCGCCTGAATACGCTCATCGTCGAAACCATACTCATGCAGGAGCTCGGACGTGTGCTGGCCCAGAAGCGGTGCGGGACGCGACGACTGAGTAGAAGATTCGGAGAAGTGAATCGGCAAGCCGATGCCTCGCATACGGCCCGCAAGCGGATGCTCCGTCTCGACAATCATGCCCCGCGCTAAAGCTTGCTCATGTGACGACGCCTCCGGAACGCTAAGCACCGGTCCGCTCGGCAAGCCGATTTCGTCGAACGCGGCCAGCCACTCATCCGTGGTCCGCTCGACGAGGCGTGCAGTCAGAATTTCGACGAGCGCTTCCCGATGCTTGAGCCGTCCGGCATTGGTCTGGAAACGCTCGTCTTGAGCCAACCCGCTGATGTTCAGTACTCCGACTAATCGCTCGTAGTTGCTCTGGTTGGCCGCCCCGATGTTCACCCATCCATCCCGTGTTCGAAAAGCCTGATATGGCGCGCTCGTCGGGTTGGCGGAGCCTGCCTTCGGCAGCACGGTCCCGTCCGCGAAGTAGTTGGCAAACGCCCAGTACATCTGCTGCAACCCCGCTTCGAAGAGCGACGTGTCGACCATCTGCCCCAAGCCGGTGACCTGTTTTCGGGCGTACGCCGCGCTGATGCCGAGCGCGGCAAGAATGCCCGCGTTGATGTCCGTGACGGGAGACCCCGCCTTGATTGGCGCCTGCCCCGGCTCGCCGGTCATGCTCATCAAGCCACTCATACCTTGCGCGATAAGATCGAATCCGCCCTTATCCGCCATGGGGCCACTGCGCCCATAGCCCGAGATCGCGCAGTAGATGAGACCCGGGTTGACAGCGCGTAGCGCTTCATAGCCCATGCCGAGCTTTTCCATCGTGCCGCGCCGATAATTTTCAGTGACGACGTCGGCAGTCGCGAGCATCGTCTTGAGCACCTCTTTGCCGCCTTCGGTCTTGAGGTTGAGCGCGATGCCTCGCTTGTTCCGGTTCACGATCATGAACGATGCCGATTCGCCGCTCGCGAGAATCGGCGCAAACCGCCGGCAATCGTCGCCGTTCGGGACCTTTTCCACCTTGATGACTTCCGCGCCCATGTCGGCGAGCATCATTCCGCAGATCGGGCCTGACATGATGTGCGCGAGTTCGATCACGCGCATGCCCGCTAGCGGCCCCTTCCTCTTCCCTGCCGATTCCGCCGCCCGCAAAGATGCGTCGTTTGGTATTTCGTATGCCATCTCAACGCCCCTTAAATTCAGGTTTGGTCTTGCTCAGAAACGCCTCGTATCCTATGCGGAAATCATCGGTGCCGAAGCAGGCGAATCCTTCGTCACGGTCGTCGTCGCTAAGCGGCGTCGGATCCATCACGCGACGGATGAATTGTTTATGCCAGCGCGCGACGAGCGGCGCACCATCAGCGATGCGGCGTGCCGTTTCATAGGTATGCGATGTCACGTCGCCATCCGGGACGATGCGCGTGACCAGTCCTTTCGCGAGAGCCTCGCTGGCGCCGAAAATTCGTCCTTCGAGCAAGATCTCCAGCGCGACCGCTGGACCCGCCAGTTGAACAAGCCCCTCCATTTCCGCGTGGGCCATCACCAGCCCCAGGTTCTTGATTGGCGCGCCAAATCGGCTCGACTCGCCGCAGATTCGCAGATCGCACATTGCCGCGATCTCGAGACCGCCTCCGACACATATCCCGTGAATCATCGCAATCAGCGGAGTACGGCAGTTCCTCAGCGCCGCGAGCGTTCGATGCATGATTGCGCCGTAGACCCTCGCTTGCTCCACGTTGGACCGGTCGGTGCGGAACTCGGCAATGTCGTTGCCCGGCGAAAATGCTTTCTCGCCCGCGCCGCGCAAGACAATGCAACGCAGCGCATCGTCTCCGGACAGCGCCTCGATGGTTTCGCCCAGCGATTGCCACAAGTGCTTGGTCATTGCGTTGAGCTTCTCGGGCCGGTCGATGGTGACCGTCGCGATATCGCCGTCGCGCGTCGTCACGATGGATGCTTCCGCCACTTTGCCTCCTGATTGAATGTTGCATGCACTTTGAGCCGTCGATCCACGGTCGCAACGGCCCACCCGGCAAGTCACACGAATTTCCTCGCATGCGCTGTCTCGTTGTTTTCATCTTCTACTTCCAGCGTGCGGTCCGGGCGCATCGCGAACGAGAGAATGATGCCGGCTGCCATCAGGATCATCGAAACGGTGAACGGGAGGTTCCAGTTGCCGGTGCGGTCGATCAGCCATCCGCCGACGACCGGGCTGACGATAGCCGCCAGCGCCGACCCTGAATTCATAATGCCAGCGGCCGTGCCCGAATGCTTCGGCGCGATGTCCATCGGAACCGACCACATCGGGCCGATCGTCATCTCGTTGAAGAAGAACCCGGCCGACAGGCACAGCGCCACGAGCGTGATGGAAAGATCGGATACGAGCATGATCGGCGCAAGGGACAACAGCGTCAGCAGCATGCATACGCCGACCATCATGTTGCGCGCGAGTCTCACGTTCCCGCTCTTGCGCAGGATGCGATCCGTCAGAGAGCCGCCGAGCCAATCACCCAACACGCCCGCGAAGAACACGCCCGACGCGAACAGCGCCGACTTGCCGAGCTGCATGTGATAGTTGTGCAGGAAGTACTGCGGGATCCACCCAAGGAACAGCCAGAGCACCCAGCCATAGCAGAAATAAACGGCGGTCACGGGCGCCATGCGACCGAGCAAGGTGCGCCACGGCACGGCCTTCCGTTCTTTCACGCCTGAGTACGTGGCAAGCGTCTGGCATTCGCTGTCGGTGATCCGAGGATGATCGCGCGGGTTGTCGCGGAAGTAGAACACCCATGCGAGCGCCCACAGAAAGCTGATGATCCCGGTAATGATGAACGCACCGCGCCAGCTCGTCGCGAGCATCAGCCATACGATCAGCGGTGGCGCGACTGCATTTCCGATGCGGGATGCTGCATGCGTAATACCTTGTGCAAAACCGCGCTGATCGGCGGGCATCCAGTTGGACATCGCGCGCGTTGCGGTCGGAAAGGTGGCGCCCTCGCCGAGGCCGAGGAGGACGCGAGCGACGATCAGCGACGCGAAGCCGCCAGCCATGCCGGTCAGCACGGTCGCGCCCGCCCAGATGATGGCGCATAGCGTGAGCGTTCGACGTGGTCCGAAGCGGTCGCCCACCCATCCACCGATGATCTGGAACACCAGATACGGATACGCGAAAGCGGAAAATACGAAGCCGATCTGTGTATGCGAAAGACCGAGTTCCGCGCCAAACTGACTGGCAGCGGTACTGACGTTCACACGGTCGATATAGGTGATGAAATACATCGCGCATAGCAGCAATAGAACGCGCGTGGTGGCTCGACGGAACATCATCGTCTCCTTCAGTGGTCGCGTGCGTGAGCCGGCGCGCGACGGCGCCTGTCACGACTTACGGAACAGCGTCTTGTTGCTTGGAACGGAAGACTGGTGCGTGTCTACGGCGCTCGTGGGCGTGAACGGCGACTGTGCGGTGTGTACGATGGTGTCATGGCTTCGTCTCCGATTCGCGGATCGATGAAGTGTCCGCTGTTATGTGTCGATGAATGAATCGCTACTCTCTACACTCTGCTTCTCTTCATGCGAGGGCACGCTCGAGCACGCGCGCCACATGCCACGCTTCAGTCTGTGCGCCATCGCTGATCTGATGTCTGCAACTGGTACCGTCCGCCACGATGATGCCGTCTTGCGCGTCGCGTGCCTTACGCACCGCCGGCAAGAGCGACAACTCCCCCATGGCTTGCGATGCTTCGTAGTGTTCCGCCTCGTAGCCGAAGCTACCGGCCATGCCGCAGCATGATGACTCGATGGTAGTGACGTCCAGCTCCGGAATCCATGCAAGCACCGTTTCGACCGGGCGCACGGCGTCGAATGCCTTCTGGTGACAATGACCGTGCAGCAGCGCCTTGCGCTTGTCGAGTGGCTTCAACGCAAGCTCAAAGCGTCCGGCGGCACGTTCCTGAACGAGGAATTCCTCGAACAAGAACGACGCTTCGGATACTTTATTAGCTGCATCGCCGTATCCGTAACCGAGAAACTCGTCGCGCAAGGACAACAGGCAAGATGGCTCCAGTCCGACTATGGCCACGCCGCGTTCTACGTACGGCAGCAGCGTATCGAGCGCGCGGCGCGCTTCGGCTTTCGCCTCTTCGACGAGCCCCGCCGCCAAAAAAGTCCGCCCACAGCAAAGCGGTCGCTCGCCTGCTTTCGTGTTCAGATGCACTGTATATCCCGCCGCTTGCAGCACGCGCTGCGCGGCGCGAGCATTCTCCGGCTCCATGTAGTTGTTGAACGTATCGACGAAGAGCAGCACTTCCTTGGTCGCGGGTACGACCCGTTCGCTCGCCGCCGCATTGAGAAATGGCTTCTTTATTCGAGGAAACGCGCGTTGCGGCGCGAGCCCGAGCCTAACCTTCAGCCAGCGGGCAGCGCTCGGCACGTTCCTCTCGAGAGCGTTGCCGAGCCACGGCATGCGGCTCACAAAAGGCGCATAGCGAGGAAGGTAAGCAATGAGTCGCTCGCGCAGGCGCAGACCGTGACGCGCCGTCCATGCCGCGCGCGCTTCGATCTTCATGCGCGCCATATCGACGCCCGTCGGACAGTCGCGTTTGCATCCCTTGCAGGAAACGCAGAGGTCGAGCGCGTCTTTGACTTCCTGACTCGCAAGCCCTTCTCCGTCCTCGCCGAGTTGACCGGAGAGCGCAAGACGCAGCGTATTGGCGCGGCCTCGCGTGACATGCTGCTCGTCCTTCGTGATGCGGTAACTCGGGCACATGGTCCCCGCGTCGAACTTGCGGCAATGGCCGTTGTTATTGCACATCTCGACGGCTTTCGCGAGGCCGCCGGTACGATCGCCACCGGAACCCGCAACGCCTTCGATGCCTGTCGATGGATCGCGCGTCACGTTCCATGCGGACCAGTCGAGTTGCGTCGTGGTCTCCCGCTCGCGATACGCCGGCGGAAATCGGAACAGCGTGGCATCGTCCATCTTCGGCGGCGCGACGATACGGTCCGGACTCATGCGGTTATCCGGATCGAAGAGCCGCTTGATGTCGCGAAACGCTTCATTGATGCGGGGCCCGTATTGCCACGCGACCCATTCGCCACGGCACAGACCATCGCCATGTTCGCCCGAATAAGCGCCCTTGTATTCCCGCACCATCGCCGCGGCCTCTTCGGCGATCGCGCGCATCTTCAGCGCGCCGTCGCGCCGCATATCGAGAATGGGCCGTACATGCAACGTACCGACGCTTGCATGTGCATACCATGTGCCCTCCGTGCCGTGCTTTCTGAAGACGTCAGTCAGACGGCTCGTGTAGTGCGCGAGATGCTCGAGTGGAACGGCGCAATCCTCGATGAAGGACACAGGCTTGCCATCGCCCTTCATGCTCATCATGATGTTGAGCCCTGCCTTGCGTACTTCCCACAGCGCCTTTTGAGGGCCGGCGTCAGGCATCTGCACAACCGATCCAGGCAAGCCCAGGTCGCCCATCAACTCGACCTGCTGCGCGAGCTTCATCAACTGCATGTCGCGATCGGCGCCTGCGAATTCCACGAGCAGCACCGCTTCGGGATTGCCGACCAGCGCCTTCTCGATGACCGGACGAAACGACGGATTGGACATCGCGAGGTCGATCATCGTTCGATCGACGAGTTCGACCGCAACCGGCCCGAGCTTCACGATGTGCTGCGTCATGTCCATCGCGTCGTAGAAGCTCGGGAAGTTGACGACGCCGAGCGTCTTATGCGCAGGAATTGGCGAGAGCTTGAGCGTCAATTGCCGGCTGAATGCAAGTGTGCCCTCAGAGCCGACCAGCAGGTTGGCAAGGTTCGGCTCACCGTCGCTGAAAGGCAGCGGGCTCTGGCAATCAAAGAGATCGAGGTTGTAGCCCGCGACGCGCCTCAGTACCTTCGGGACGCGCTCGCGCAGTTCATCGTGCTCGCGCGTAGCGATGCTGCGCACTCCGTCGATGAGGTCGCGCATGCGTGCATCGAATTGCATCGCGGATAGCTTGCCAAAACGCGCTTCATGCCCATCAGCGAGGATCGCGTCGATCGACTCGACGTTGTGCACCATGATGCCGTATTCCATCGAGCGCGAGCCGCATGAGTTATTCCCGGCCATGCCGCCTATCGTGCATTGCGCGCTCGTCGATACGTCGACCGGAAACCACAAGCCATGCGGCCTGAGCCAGGCATTCAAATGATCGAGTACGACGCCCGGCTCGACAGTCACCGTGCGAGCGTCTTTGTCGAAACGAACGATATTGTTGAGCCACTTCGTCGTGTCGATGACGAGCGCCTCGCCGACGGTCTGTCCGCATTGACTCGTTCCCGCGCCGCGTGCGAGGACGCTCGCGCCCTGTGCACGCGCGATGTCGAGGGCGACGCGCAGATCGTCCTGATCTCTCGGGACCACGACGCCGACCGGCATGATCTGGTAGATGGATGCATCGGTCGCATAGCGCCCGCGCGAGGCGCGATCGAACAGCACATCCCCCTTCAACTCGCGCTGCAAGCGCGCCTGCAGCGGCGTAGGCGCCGAGGCGACCCGCGCTCGCGCCGAGGCGGGCACCAGATGTATCGGCTTGACTAGACGGTCGGTGGTTGAGTTGAGCATCGTCGCTATCGCTGAAGGGCCTTGGACTTTCGAATGCGTAATGCGTAATGCCTAATTCCTAATGCATCATTCGAAATGCAGCTGAACCGGAGGTAGGCCGTCGATTGCGCCGATGGCTGTGCCTGGTCGGTCGGGGAACGCCATGCCGGTGTAAGAACCGGCTGTGATCGCTACGCCCTTCTCCACGGCGAGGCCGCAGGACACCGCGTGGTTGATGGTCCATGCAAGCAGCCGCCGCGGGTCGCCGGCGGGATTCGCGGGCGTTGCGTCGAAGAGCGGCCGGCCGTCGTACGTAAAGGCCATCGTCGGCGATACGAAGGGGAACGACTCGTCATACGGCACGCCTTCGCCGAGCACCAACGCGCCGTGATTCTGCAGATCCGCGAGTTGCCAGAGTTTGTCGACATCCGGCCATCCGGCGAAGCGGCTTGCGACGACTTCGATGGCCGAATGAATGCAATCTATAGCGGCCAGCACTTGCGCGTCGTCGTACGGACCGCTACCCGCTTCGAAGCGCCGGTTGAACGTGAACGCCACTTCGAGTTCCAGCGCGGCCTTACCGAAGGCCTGCATCGAAAGGCGCGCGCCCGAGCGATGCACGCCGTCCGCCGGCAGAAGCGCAGCCTGAATGGGACCGTCCGTCGATTTGGCACCCACCTTCCAGCCGCCGATGACACCTGCATGACCGGCATCCGCGACGCCTGCGCCGACCGCGCACAATGTCGCCTCTTGCACAGCGTAGGCTTCGTCGGCGCTCGTTGGTCGCGCGCCTTCGGGCAAGGTGTCGAGCTTCGCGCGATGCGCCTTTGCTTGCACCAAGAGGCGAGCGGCAGCCGCAGCGTCGAACCGGGCGCTCACGCGGCCACCTTCAATTCGGGCTTCGCGATATGGCTCGTCAGATGGCTCATCGCTGCGGCCACGCCGCTGTCTTTCAGTGGTACGCCCGCGAGATTCAGTCCCATTTCGCAGCCCGTTAGCGCGGCCATCAGCGTGAGGTCGTTGCAGTCGCCCAGGTGCCCGATGCGGAACATGCGACCCCTCAGCTTGCCGAGGCCCGTGCCCAGCGACATGTCGAAGTGCTCGTAGATAAGCTTGCGGACAGAGTCGGCATCGACGCCTTCCGGCATCATCACGCCCGTGAGCACCGGCGAGTAGACGGCGGGATCGGCACATTGAATCTCGAGTCCCCACGCCGTGACCGCGGAACGGCACGCCGCCGCTAGCCGCTGATGCCGCGCGAACACATTGTCGAGCCCTTCCCCGAGAATCATGTCCAGCGCTTCGAGGAGGCCGTACAGCAGGTTCGTGTTCGGCGTGTAGGGCCAATAGCCCTGCTTGTTCATTTCGATGATCTCTTTCCAGTCCCAGAACGCGCGCGGCAGCTTGGCCTCGTTCGATGCCTCGAGCGCCTTTTGCGAGACCGCGTTGAAGCTGATGCCCGGCGGAAGCATCAAGCCTTTCTGCGAGCCCGACACGGTGACGTCGACGCCCCATTCGTCGTGGCGGTAATCGGCGGATGCAAGGCCCGAGATGGTATCGACGAGGAGCAGCGCGGGATGGCCCGCGGCATCCATTGCGCGGCGCACTGCGGCGATGTCGGAGGTCACGCCGGTCGACGTCTCGTTATGAACGACGCAGACGGCCTTGATCGCATGCTGCGTGTCTTCGCGCAGGCGCTTCTCGATCACGTCGGGCTGCACGCCGCGACGCCAGCCTTCGATGCCCGGCAACCCCAAAAACTCGGGCTTCAGGCCGAGTTTCTCGGCCATCTTCTTCCATAGGCTCGCGAAGTGGCCCGTCTCGTACATGAGGACGGCATCGCCCGGACTCAGCGTATTGGAGAGCGCCGCTTCCCACGCGCCCGTTCCCGACGCCGGATAGATCACGACCGGTTGCGTCGTTTTGAAGATCCGCTTGATGCCGTCCAGCACTTTCAGGCCGAGTGCGCCGAACTCCGGACCGCGATGGTCGATCGTCGGGTAGCTCATTGCACGCAGAATGCGATCGGGCACCGGACTCGGCCCTGGAATCTGCAAAAAGTGACGGCCAGCGGGATGAAAGTCGAGCGTCAGCATCAGTGCGCGTCCTCAAAAATTGAATTTTGCATGCAAAATACTCTAACGCAGTGACTCGCGCCGGCAAAGGATTTATTAGGCCGAATGGGCTAGGGATAACCCGTTAGCGGTTTTTCAGCCATTCCGTGAGCTAGAATTACCGAAACGAATTTCGAGGTATTGAATGCAAAACCTGGATATACCGGAATCGCGCTTGCCGTCCGCTCTGTTGCCCAAGCTCGAACGGCTACGGCTTCACGACACCGTGGTGGACAACCTGCGCGGCTTCATTGTCGAGGGCTTGCTCGCGCCGGGAGTCAAGCTCAACGAGCGCACGCTCTGCGAGAAACTCGGCATCTCGCGGACACCGCTGCGTGAAGCACTCAAGGTCCTGGCGGCCGAAGGGCTGATCGAGATAGCGCCTAACAGAGGCGCCTCCGTCGCGCAGATGAGCGACCTCGAGATTCGAGAGATGTTCGAACTGATGAGCGGGCTCGAAGCGTTTTCCGGTGAACTGGCTTGCGAACGCATCACGCCTGCCGAGATTGCGGATATAAAGGCTTTGCATCAGGAGATGGTGCAATGTCGCGCGCAGAACGATCTGTCCGGCTATTACACCCGAAACCGTGCCATTCACGACAAGATCAACGAGGCCGCGCGCAACACGGCGCTGCGGCAAACCTACGTGTCGATCAATCGTCGTTTGCAGGCGCTGCGGTTTCGCTCCAACTTTCAGACGCCGAAGTGGGACAGCGCCATTCGCGAGCACGAGGAGATGATCGCGGCACTGGAAACGCGCGACGGCCCGCGCATGGCTGCCATTCTGCGCCGCCATCTGTTGGGCAAGCGCGATGCGGTGCTCGCGGAGCGCACCCTCACGACGGTCAAGCCTACTGTGCCGGCAAAGCGCCGCGCCAAAGACGCATAATGAATGCAAGTTGTGGTCGCCGTTTTGCTTCAAGTGCAGGGCGAGATCGGCGAGAAGGAAAGTTTTCCGGCCGACTGCGTGATTGACCTTCGCTCAGTCCAAGTACAAGCGGGTTTCTCGTCGACGCATCGTGCTGGGTGACGGCGCTTTATGCCTTCTGCCTGCCGCTCATCGTCATCAGTGGGATGTCCACAACGCCGCTCGTTTCGGTCCCGTCGTGCCGGAGGACCTTGTCAGCTCGACAGCTGGCGCAGGCTCCAGACCCGGCATTCTTGATTCGGCATTCAGCATGCAATCGACCCGAAGTGTCGCTGCCACCGTCATCGAACTGCCTTTCACCCGTCCCTTCGACTGGACCCGCTTGTGCGCCTTCATCGGCGGACGAGCGTCGGCGGGCGTCGAGACGGTCGAGGGCGGCGTGTATCGTCGCGCGATCGCATGGCGCGGCGAGGACGGAATCGTCGAGGTGAGGCCGCACGAGCGTAAGCATCGTCTGGTGGTTACGGTGCAGGGCGATGTTTGTCACCACGCCAACGAACTCGCGGAGCCGCTGTCGCGCATGTTCGACGTCGGCGCTGATCCGCGCGCGATCGGTCGCTGGCTGGCGCGCGATCCGCTGCTCGCGCCGCTCGTCGAGGCCGCGCCCGGCTTGCGTGTTCCGGGCGCCTGGTCCGGGTTCGAGCTCGTCGTGCGGACCATCGTCGGCCAGCAGGTAAGCGTGAAGGGCGCATCGACGATCATGGCGCGCATCGTTCAACGTGCCGGGCGGCGCATCGACGGTCATGTGCATGAAGGCACGGCCTGGCGGTTCCCGACGCCGGCGGAACTCGCCGCTGCCGATCTCGGCCAGATCGGCATGCCGGGCAAACGGGTCGAGACCGTGCAGCGGTTTGCGCAAGCCGTGGCCACGGGCGCACTACCGATCGATACGCCGGGGATCGATCGCGAGCACCTGAAACGTGAGCTGCTCGCCATGCCCGGCATCGGACCGTGGACCGTCGGTTATGTGGCGATGCGGGCGCTACGCGATCCCGACGCGTGGCCCGATGCCGACCTCGTGCTCATGCAGGCAATTGCGCGTCACGAGCCGTCGCTGACCACATCGGTCCAACAACGAGCGTACACCGATCGCTGGCGCCCCTGGCGTGCCTACGCCGCGATGCATCTGTGGAACCGCGTTGCCATGGAAGCCGGCCGCGCGCGAGGCGGATAGGTTTGCATGCGGTCGACTGTATGCCGCATGCCCGACGTTTGCATACCGAATGCAGTTCATGGTTCTGCGGCATTGTCGACCTATAGAGCGGCAGCAGCCTCCGGCACTCAGTTCACGAATGCCATGCAGGCGTATAGTCTGCGTGACGCACAACGGGAGAACACCATGAACGACGAGACGTGGCAGTACCAGGTGCGCATTCGCCTCAGTCCGTACTACGCGCAATTGGTGCGCAAAGAGCCTGGACATGCGGCGCTGTCACCGCTGAATGCGCTGATGAGCAAGCACGACGCGGTACTGAAATGCCAGTTCGACGCCTTCGCCGATTACGTGGCCGAAGCGGAACGCGAAGGCACGCAGCACTATCCGCTCTATCGATGGACGCGCGAAACGATCGAGAATCCCGCCAAGAAAGCGAAGTATCTCGAAGCCTTCACGCTGTATGTGGGTGGCGGCGAGCTATACGACAAAGCGATAGCCGATGCGCTCGAGGCCGATCTCATGCAGCTCAAGTCGAACTTCAGCGACGCCATCATCGACATTAGCAAACTCGATTCGAATCCGGCCCACAATCCGCAGCCGCCGTCGTACGGCAAAAATTGACGGAACCTGTGGTTCGTAAGCAGAGCACTGCGGGGGCTAGCGAGTTGCCCGCGCATCCAAGATGGCATCGACATCCATGCACGCCATGCGCTGCCGCGAGGTTCCGCATTGAAGCAACGGACGACACCGCAAAGTCAATAAATGGAGGGGAATTCGTAGCGAAGTCAGAGTTCGCATCGACGCCCACGACATCGCATGAAACAAGTTCGCGCGGGACATCGCCCCGTCGTTCTCCTATAGTCACCGCGTCGCCACACGCAACGCCAAGTGGCTCGCTTATCGAGGAGAACTACCGTGAACGACAAATCGAATCTCGCTGGCTCATTCTCCTCGAAGGCGGGCTTGCGCCGGCTGCTGATCGCCATCGCGACGACAGCGCTCGCACTATCGAGCGGTTCAGCTTTCGCGGGCTGGGCGCGCGGCGGCACGGCATATACCGGCCGCGGCGCGTATAGCGGCGCGCACGTGGGCGCGTGCGGCGGCGGAAGCTGTTCGCACGCAGGCGGTGTCATGAACCCGTGGGGCAGCGTCGCGACGAATTCCGGCACGGTGACGCGCACGGCCCCGGGCCAGTTCTCCAATTCGGGCACGGCCTACGGCCCCTATGGACGGTCCATGCAACACGCAGGCGACACGACATGCGCGGGCGGTTCGTGCTCGCATACCGGCAACTTGACCGGCCCGAACGGCAAAACCGCAACGACCGCGGATACCGTGATGCGTAGCGCACCGGGCCAGTACTCGTCCTCGGGCTCCGTAACGGGACCGAACGGGAACACATCCACGCACAGCGCATCGACGACTTGCGCCGGCTATACGTGCAACCGCTCGGGCACGATCGACACATCGAACGGCGGCACGATCACGCATGCGGGCAGCGCGACGAGCGTCGCGCAGGGCGTCGTCGTTACATCGAGCACGGTCACCGCCACCACGGGCACGCACAGCGCCACGGTCGTGTCAGGCGGCACCGTCACCGGCGGCACCACGGTCGTCGCGGTGCCGCCGCCCTCTTCGACGGTCGTCGTCGCTCCGCCGCCTTCGCCCACCACAGTCGTTGTGGCCGCGCCCTCGCCGCCGCAGCCGGTCGCGGTGTATGCCGCACCCGCGCCGCGTCCCGCTGTCTGGGTTCCGGGTCACTGGGTCGGAACCGTGTGGATTCCGGCTCACTGGGCCTGAATGCAAGATGCAATTGCGAACAAGGCAGTGCCGTCGGATGCACGCCTGGCGGTACACTGCGAGTCAACGCAGCTTTCGAACGGACTCGACATGCGTGAAGGCTTCCGCGGTATTCAAAATGCGAAGGCGGTTCGGCAATGACGCGGCCTCGCATGCCACGCTCGCACTTCGCGCGCGATCATGCGAGGCGAGTCGTGCACGACCTCACGTGGTCAGTCGGGCCGCTTGTCCTCGCATCGGCTCTCGCCATTGCGCTAGTCGTGTGGCTCGTCGATCCCGCGCCACCGCGATCCATCACCATCACGGCGGGGCCGACCGATAGCTCGCTGTATCAGATCGCCGGGGAGTATGCAAAGCTGCTGGCGCGTAACGGCGTCGCGCTGAAAGTGCTGCCGTCCGACGGCTCGGTGCAGAACGTCGAACGCCTGCTGGATGCGAAGGCTCATGTCGATCTCGGACTGGTGCAAGGCGGCATCGCCACACCGGAGCAAGCGTCGTCGCTAATGTCGCTTGGCAGCGTGGCTTACGTGCCCTTGGTCGTGTTCTATCGCGGCAAGGGCCTCACGCTGCTCTCGCAGCTGGAAGGCAAGCGCGTTGCCATCGGACGCGAAGGCAGCGGCACGCGCACGCTGTCGCTGAAGCTGCTCGAAGCGAATGGCATTACTCCCGGGGGCAGCACCGAACTGCTATCGACCGATGGGCTTCAGGCTGCCACGCAGCTCGTCAGCAAAGAGGCCGACGCAGTGTTCCTGAGCGGCGATTCGGCGACGCGCACGTTGATGCTGCGCCTCTTGAAGGTGCCCGGCATCTCGGTGATGGACTTCAATGAAGCGGACGCCTATACGCGCCTCTTTCCCTATCTCGACCAGATCGAGTTGCCGCCCGGCGTCCTCGATCTCGGCCGGCGCGTTCCGCCGCAAGCCGTGCATCTCATCAGCCCGACCGTCGAACTGGTGGCACGCACGAGCCTGCATCCGGCGTTGTCAGACTTGTTGATCGAAGCGGCGCAGGAAGTGCACGGCAAGGCGGGACTGTTGCAGCGCGCGGGTCAATTCCCGAGCCCGGTCGCGCACGAGTTCCCGATCAGTGAAGACGCGAGCCGCTATTACCGCTCCGGCAAGAGCTTCCTGTATCGCGCGCTGCCGTTCTGGCTGGCGAACGTGGCCGATCGCGCGCTGGTGTTGCTGCTGCCCGTGGCCGTGCTGATTTTTCCCGCGCTTCGACTCGTGCCGGCGTTGTATCGGTGGCGCGTGCGATCGCGCATCTATCGCTATTACGGCGCGCTCATCTCATTGGAGCGCGGCGCGATGCATCTTTCGAGCGATGACGAACGGCGCGCGCTACTTGTCGAACTGGACGACATCGAGGCTTCACTCGATACGCTGAAATTGCCGCTCGCCTATACGGATGCGCTTTATGTGCTTCGCGAGCACATCGGCTTCGTGCGCTCGCGATTGAGTACTGCGGGCAGACGAGACCAGCAGACCGTCTGACGCTGGCCGCGCATCGCATGAGCCGCGATCAACGCATCACTTGAAGCCCGCCACCGCGTGCGGCACATAAGGTGCTTCCAGTTGCGCGATCTCTTCGGGCGTCAAATTTAGCGACAACGCTGCGACTGCATCGCTCACATGATGAGGCTTCGAAGCGCCGATGATAGGCGCGGTCACCGGCGCTCGTTGCGCCACCCAGGCCAGCGCGACCTGAGCGCGCGGAACGTTGCGTGCCTTCGCCACGGCCGCCACTGCCTCGACTACCGCGCGATCGGCATCATGCGTCTGATAAAGCGTGCTGCCGAACGTATCTGTTTGCTGACGCTCGGAAGTCGCATCCCAATCGCGCGTGAGACGTCCTCGTGCAAGCGGACTCCACGGCAGTACGCCGATGCCCTGATCCGCGCATAGCGGCAACATCTCGCGTTCTTCTTCGCGATAGAGAAGGTTCAAGTGATTCTGCATCGTCTTGAACTCAGTCCAGCCATTTGCGCGCGACGTATAGAGTGCTTTGCTGAACTGCCACGCATACATCGACGATGCGCCGATATAGCGCGCTTTACCGGCCTTCACGACGTCATGCAATGCTTCGAGCGTCTCCTCGATGGGCGTCGTATAGTCCCAGCGATGGATCTGATAGAGATCCACGTAATCGGTCCCGAGCCGTCGCAGGCTATTGTCGATCTCGTTCATGATCGCCTTGCGCGACAGCCCTGCGCCATTGGGACCCGGCCGCATGCGATTGAATACCTTGGTCGCAATCACGATGTCATCGCGCGTGGTCATTTCGCGCAACGCGCGTCCGACGATTTCTTCCGACGTCCCGTCGGAATACGTATTGGCAGTGTCGAAGAAATTAATGCCTGCATCGAGCGCTTGCTGAATGATGGGACGGCTCTTCTCTTCATCGAGCGTCCAGGGATGCGTGCCGCGTTCGGGAATACCGAACGTCATGCAGCCAAGGCACAGGCGCGACACTTCCAGACCAGTTGTACCGAGTTTCACGTAGTCCATCGGGATATTCTCCTTGCGGTCGAATGAGTTTAGAAAGATGGCGTCATCGCGTGTGAGGCCAAGACAATGACATTAGCGCAGGTTGCAATGCGCTGCTTGCCGCGACCTTGTCGTCCACACAAAGGAGTCGGTCATTCGCACAAAGAAAAGTGCCCGCGCGGTGGCGGGCACTCAAAGCTACGCGAATTAGAAACGGTATCGAATCAGGACCTCACCGGCTCCCCTTCTTCCATGTCCTGCGGGCCCGATATGGTTTCGAGCGCCGTATCGTGATGCAGCAGCAACACCGCCGCCACGCCGATCAGCCCCGCCCCCGACAGACAGAGCAGGCCCGCGCCGAAGCCGCCCGTGCTGTCCTTGATCCAGCCCATCACATACGGACCGAAGAAGCCCGCCAGATTGCCGAGTGAATTGATAGCCGCGATGCCGCCCGCAGCCGCCGCGCCGGAAAGAAACGCAGCAGGCAAGGTCCAGATTACCGGCAGACAGCCGAAAATGCCGAAGCCCGCAATCGACAGCGCAATCATCTTGAGCACCGGATTATCGAGTCCGGCCGACGCTGCAATGCCTCCTGCGGCGACCAGGAGCGCGATCGCGACGTGCCAGCGTCGTTCGAGCTTGCGGTCCGAATGACGTCCCCACAGCACCATGCTGATGACGCCGACTGCATACGGCAGCGATGTTACGAAGCCGGTCTGTACGTTGCTCAAACCGAATGCCTTGACGATTTGCGGCAGGAAGAAGCTCAAACCATAGTTGGTTGCATTGGCGCCGAAATAGATCAACGCAATGGCCAGCACGCGACGGTTGAAGAGCGCCTCTTTGACGCTGAACGAATGCACTGCCTCGCGATGCGCGCGCTCGTGCGCCTGCCGGTCCACGAGCCACTGACGCTCGTCGTCGGCGAGCCAGTGCGCGTCCGCAGGCTTGTCCGTCAAATAGAAGTACACGACGAACGCGAGCAGCAGCGCGGGCAACGCCTCGATCAGATAGAGCCACTGCCAGCCCGCCATGCCATGGAGACCGTCCAGTTGCAGAAGCGCCCCGGAGATCGGTCCGCCGATCACCGTGGAGAGCGGAATCGCAGCCATGAAGTATCCCACCACGCGTCCGCGATATTTCGCCGGGAACCACAGCGTGAGCAAGAAGATGATACCGGGAAAGAAGCCCGCCTCGGCGACGCCCAGCAGAATGCGCAAGCCATAGAACACGTACGCATTGGACAAGCCGGTCGCTTGCGCGATGTGCGGAATATACGCCATCGCCGCCGCAAGGATGCCCCACGTGAACATGATGCGGGCGATCCACCGCCGCGCGCCGAAGCGTTCGAGCAAGAGATTGGACGGGACTTCGAAAAAGAAATACGCGATGAAGAAGATGCCCGCGCCGAACCCGAATGCGCTCGCTGAGAAGCCGAGCGCCTTGTTCATCTGCAATGCAGCAAAGCCGACGTTGACGCGATCCAGATAGGCAACGAAGTAACACACGATCAGGAACGGAACGAGCCGTACCATCACGTGCTTCATGGTGCGAGTTTCAAGGTCCATCAATATCTCCTCCGAATGGGCAAGCGGCAGGTCGTTGATTTAGGTTACGACTTGCCAGCCTACTCTTTACAGAGGAAGTACAGAACTGGTGTTTAGCCTGTGCTGAAGAGGCGATCACACGCTTCGCGGGGGTCGACTGCCGCCTTTTTAAGGCATTTATGCGACCGGTAACATACCGGCGTACTCCGGTTCCGGTAATCCTTGCACACCGGGGCGCAAAACGAAGATGCAACCATCGTCGTCGGTCGCGTTGACGGCTGGACGAATCGACGTGACGTAGAGCGTCGAGAGGTCGCCGCCGCCGAACGCACACATCGCCGGCTTGACCGCGGGCAAGGCGATGGAGCGGTCCAGCTTGCCCTCTGGCGTGAAGCGCAGCAGGCGGCCCGCATCGTTGGCGCACGTCCAGTAACAGCCGTCCGCGTCGACAGCGGCGCCGTCGGGACGCCCCGCGTGATGATGCAGATCGGCGAACACGCGACGATTGTGCGGCGTGCCGGTGGCGACGTCGTAATCGAAGGCCCAGATCAGGCGCCGCGTCGGGTGGGAGTCGGACAGGTACATCGTGGCGCCGTCCGGCGAGAACGCGAGCCCGTTCTGCGTGACGAGACCATCGACGACCGGCTCGGACAACACGCCGTCCGCGCCATAGCGATAGAGCGCACCCGCCGGGCTGGCGAGCGACATGTCCTGCACCATCGTGCCCGCCCAGAAACGCCCTTGCCGGTCGCAGCGCCCATCGTTGAAACGCATGCCGGGCGCGGCGAAACGGGGCGCGGCAAGGCGCGTAACCCGAACTCCGCCTGCATGTTCCAGCGCCACCGCGTGGAGGCCGCTTTCCATGCCGGCGACGATCGCGCCCGCGGCATTGAATGCAAAACACGCGATCTGCTCCGGAAGCGTCCAGTCGGCGCGCCGCCCGCTTTCGACGTGCAGCCGCACGATGCGTCGGTCCGGGATGTCTACAAAATACAACGCGCAGTCTTTTGAATGCCAGACCGGGCACTCCCCGACCGTCGCGCGCCCGGCCGCCTCCAGCCGCTCGACGCGCGGCGCAGCGCTCATTGGCGGCGCTCCATCGGCTCGCCGAGAACGAACGCGCCGCCCTGAAACTGCTGCGCGGGATCGTCACGCTCGGCTGTCGGCGCCGTGACCGGGAAGCGGTCGTTGAACTCGGCCGAGCTGTCTTGCGGATTGAATCCGAGGAACGCCGCCTTCGTGTTGTCCCACCACTTCAGCGGATTGTTGGATGCGCCATACACGATGGTGTGTCCGACGCGATTGGTGAACAGCGAGCAACGCACCAGCTCGATGAAATCCCGATAACTGAGGTACGTGACCAGCATGCGCGGATTCTTGGGTTCCTCGAACGAAGAGCCGATGCGCAGGCACACCGTCTCTATGCCGAAGCGGTCGAAGTAATAACGCGACAGCGACTCGCCGAAGCACTTCGTCACGCCATAGAGGCTGTCGGGGCGCTGCGGCGCGTCGGCGTCGAGCACTTCGGTCACCGGATGAAAGCCGATTGCGTGATTCGAGCTCGCGAATACGACGCGCTTCACGCCATGACGGCGCGCGGCTTCATAGATGTTGTACGTGCCGCGGATGTTGGCTTCGATTAGATCGTCGAAAGGCGCTTCGACCGATATGCCGCCGAGATGCACGATCGCATCCACGCCTTCCACCAGGCGCATGACCGCGTCGCGGTCCGCGAGATCGACCGAGCTGACTTCTTCATGCGCTGCGGCATCGTCGAGCGGGGCGATATCGGATGCGCGTACGACGTCGGCCCACTGTGCAAGCGCGCCCCGCATCTGACGGCCGAGATTGCCGGCCGCCCCGGTCAGCAGCAGGCGCCGGAAGGGTTTCCCCGTTGCGTTGGTGTTGTTCATCGAAAGTCCTCTACTAAGATTGGATGCAATGCGGTAAAACGTTTTTCGGCTCTGTCGCGCTGGGCAATCGCCCGTCCGCGCTCAGGCGGCGGCTTGAACGCGGTATCCAAAACACCATTCTACGTCCCGATTTTCTGCGACAATTCGGAAACTTGGAAAACGCAAGAAAACGTTACCCGACATGAAAAAGACCTCTCCGACCATTCGCGATGTTGCCGCCGCTGCGGGCGTGTCGGTCGCGACGGTATCCAAATACATGAACGGCGCGCAGCGCTTTTCCGCGCCCGTGGAAGCGCGGCTCAAAGCCGCCATCGACTCGCTCGGCTACCGGTCCAACCCGCTCGCGCGCTCGATGATCACCGGCCGCACGCGCACCATCGGTCTCACCATCCTCGACATCAGCAATCCGCATTTCACGAACGTCGTCAAAGGCGCGAATCGCATTGCGCTGAGACACGATTACACGCTGCTGCTCGTCGATATCGACGAGAGCCAGGCGCGCGAGCGTCCGCTCATCGAGGCGTTGTCGCAGCGCGTGGACGGCCTGATCGTCAGTTCGCGCCTTTCCGACGATGACGCGCGCTGGATGCTCGATCTCGACAAGCCGGTCGTGCTCCTGCGCAATGCGGAGGCCCTGCCCATTCCGAGCGTCGGCATCGACAACCGCCTCGCCTCGCACATGCTCGCGCGGCATTTGCTCAATCTCGGGCATCGGCATATTGCATACCTCGGCTTCGGCCAGGCGCGCATCAACGATGAACGGATTCGCGGCGTGCGCGAATGTCTTCAGGAGGCAGGACTCGAACTCGACGTTCACGATGCCCACGCTCCAACCTCGCTTGCCGGCGAACACGCCTGCTCGCGCGTCATGCTCGGCCCGAAGCGCCCCCAGGCGGTGATCTGCTACAACGACCTGATCGCGCTCGGCTTCATGAAGGAAGCCGCGACGCTCGGCATTCGCGTGCCTCAGGACGTCTCCGTCACGGGCATCGACAACGTGCCGTACGGCGCATACGCCGCGCCCGGACTCACCACCGTCGATATCCAGAGCGAGAAGATGGGCGAACTCGCGATGCAAAAGCTGATCGACGCGCTCGCCGGCCATCCGGATCCCGGCAACTCCATGTTCGAGCCGCGCTTGATCGTGCGCGAATCGACGGCTCCGGCCGCGGCGATGACGACCGAGTGAAACGCGACGCATCGTGGCGATGTCGTTCACGATGCGTCGCACGATTCGCTCAGGCGTCGAGTCTGGCGGGCGCCATCTTCGGCGTCAGCACATGCATGACGGCGAACGCGACGAGGTAAGCCAGCGCGCCGATCGCAAAGAGCGCCCAGTACTGACCGGTGCGCTGCAGAACCTGACCGATCACTTCCGAGAACAGCACGCCGCCGATCGACCCTGCCATTCCGCCGATACCGACCACGGCACCCACCGCGCGACGCGGGAACAAGTCCGAAGCCGTCGTGAAGAGATTCGCCGACCATCCCTGATGCGCCGCCGCCGCGAGTCCGACGATTGCCACCGCGAGCCATAGATCGTGCACCTGCGAAACGAATGCAATCGGCAGCACACAGCATGCACAGATCAACATCGCCGTTTTGCGTGCTGCATTCACACTCCAGCCCGCGCGCAGCAGCGCCGATGAAATCCAGCCGCCGCCGATACTGCCCACCGTGGTGATCGCATAGATCACGACGAGCGGCAGGCCGATGTGCTGCATGTCCATGCCGCGCGATTCGTTGAGCCACTTCGGCAGCCAGAACAGGTAGAACCACCACACCGGGTCGGTCAGGAACTTGCCGATGAGGAACGCCCACGTTTCGCGCTTGCGGATCAGCACCTTGAAGCCGGGCGCGCCCGCCTTCGCATGGCCGGCGTCGGCGGCTTCTGCTTCGTCTTTCTCGTGCGAGAGATCGTCTTCGTGCGTGCGGCTGTCCGGCTGGCGATACATGAAGAACCAGACCACGAGCCAAACGAGGCCAATCGCGCCGACGATCACGAATGCCGCGCGCCAGCCCATCGCCACCGCGAGCGCCGGAATGATGGCGGGCGCGAACACCGCGCCGATATTCGCGCCTGAATTAAAAATGCCAGTGGCGAGCGCGCGCTCGTGGCGCGGAAACCATTCGGCCGTCGTCTTGATCGCGGCCGGGAAGTTGCCGCCCTCGCCGATGCCGAGCAGCGCGCGAACCATCGCGAATCCCATCACCGAACCGACCGCCGCATGCAGCATCGCGGCCAGGCTCCAGACGAACATCGCCAGTGCGTACGACAGACGCGTGCCCAGCCAGTCGACGATGCGTCCGAAGCACAACAGCCCGACCGCGTAGAACGCCGAGAACGCGATGACGATGCGCCCGTACTGAATCTGCGTCCAGCCGATGTCATGCTGAAGCAGAGGCGCGAGCAGACCCAGGATCTGCCGGTCCATGTAGTTGATGACGGTCGCGAAGAAAAGCAGCGCACACACGATCCACCGATACCTGCTGGCAGTGCGTGCGACGCCGACGACGGCTGTTTGCATGAATGTCTCCGGTACGCGGCGGCGCTCGTCGTGCCGCGTGTCTGTTCGTGAAGGCGACGGGCGCCGTTTGCATGCGTCGGCGAGGACCGCCGCGCTGCGCTTGTTTGGAAAACGTTTTTTCGAAGGATATAGCGATTGGACCGGCGACGCCTACCCCGGGACTTACCCTAACCAGTAACACGAGAAGCCAGACGTTGGCGCCGTTGCGGAAACCGACTGTTAATCGTTTTTCCGACGAAGCGTCACGCTGGCGTTTTGCATGCCGAACGCCGCATGCAAAATGCCGACGCAAGAGCCTTGGTCGGCGGTTCTGAGCACGGCGTGGCGACCTAAAGAAGACCCAACCGGTTAAAGCAGCGTCCACTTTTTGCCGATAGATACCGGACACCTTCCCAAGATCTAAGTACTTATGCTCTTCCAACGTCTCGCCCGCATGAATGCCGGGACCCAATTTGCCGTTCTGGCATGCACGCTCGCGGCCATCGTCGTCGCCTGTTTCACGCTCGCTGTGACGCGCTCCGCCGGCGAGCAAGTCGACGCTCACGCGCTCGCTCGCGTGGAAAGCGACAATCGCTCGATCGTGACGATGATCCGTCTTTACGACACCGCAGTGAACGCAGAGGTCACGCGCTTCATGACCCTGTTCTCGCATCGCCTGCCGAACGATTTCGCGCTCGACGACACGCATACCGTCGATGTCGCCGGCGCAGCGACGCCGCTCTTGAGCGCGGGCGACAAGCCCTTGAACGGAGACTTCTCCATTCCCGATGCGTTTCTGGAAGAAAGCGGCGCAATTGCGACGATCTTCGCCCGCACCGGAGACGACTTCGTCCGCGTGACCACGTCGCTCAAGAAGCAGGACGGATCGCGCGCCGTGGGCACGATGCTCGACCGCAAGGGACCCGCTTACGGTCCGGTGCTCGCCGGGAGAAGCTATATCGGCATGGCCGCGCTCTTCGGCAAGCAATACATCACCGAATACAAGCCCGTGAAAGATGCGGCAGGCCGCGTGATCGGCGCGCTCTTCGTGGGCGTCGACGTGACCGCGGAAATGGCCGCGCTGCAGAACGACATTCGCAAGTTGACGGTTGGCGAGAGCGGCTATCACTTCGTCGTCGATGCGTCGAGCGGGCCGAACCGCGGCAAGCTGCTCGTGCACCCCGGCAACGAGGGGCAAGTGGCGGATGAGCGCGTCGCACCGTTCGGCCGCATGCTCGAGACGCGCGAAGGCCAGCTCGCCTTCGCTGGCGCCGACATCCCCGGCGCGGATGCGCATGTCCACGGCGGCGTGAAGGAGATCGTCTTCACAACGGTGCCGGAATGGAACTGGATGATTGGCGGCATCGCCTACCGCGATGAATTGCTCTCCGGCATTCGCGCGAGCCGCAATCGCTTCCTGTTGCTCGGCCTCGTCGTGATCGCCGCGCTCGTCGGCGCGCTGCTCTATGCCGTGTCCAAGCTCGTTGGCGCTCCTATCGACGAAGTCACGCGCGCTTCCGAACGCATCGCAGCGGGCGATCTGACCGTGCGCATCGACACGGCGCGCCAGGACGACATCGGGCGTCTGATGCGCTCGATCGACGGCGTGTCGCAAGGGCTCGCGGGCATCGTCGCGCAAGTGCGCAGCGCATCCGCCGATATGACGCACGGCACCGCGCGCATCGCGTCCGGGAGCAGCGACATCGCATCGCGTATCGCGACGCAGGCATCGAGCGTCGAAGAAACTGCGGCGAGCATGGAGCAGATCACGTCGACCGTTCAGCAGAACGCAGCGAACACCGAGCAGGCGGGCACGCTCGTGGCATCTGCATCGGACGCGGCACGCGCGGGCGGCGACGCCGTGGCGCGTGTCGTCGAGACGATGAGCGAGATCGATGCATCCGCAAGACGCATCGCCGACATCACCGCGACGATCGAGGGCATCGCGTTCCAGACGAATATCTTGGCGCTCAACGCTGCGGTCGAGGCGGCGCGCGCCGGCGAACATGGCAAGGGCTTTGCGGTCGTCGCATCGGAAGTGCGGGCGCTGGCGCAACGCAGTGCCGGCGCGGTCAAGGAAATCGAGGCGTTGATCTCGGAGTCCGCGACCAGGGTCTCGCACGGCTTCAAGATGGCGGAAGAAGCGAGCAGCACCATGCGCGGCATCGTCGATCATGTCGCGCGCGTAAATGCAATCGTCGGCGAAATCGGCGTCGCTTCGCGCGAGCAGGCTTGCGGTATCGAGCAGGTCAACACGGCCGTGATGCAGATCGGCGAAGCGACGCAGCAGAACGCGTCGCTCGTTGGGGAAGCAGAGCACTCGACCGCCGAACTGCGCGAGCAGGCCGAACGGCTCGCACACGCAGTCAGCATGTTTCGCGTGTGACAAACCGATGTCGTTGAACGTCAGCGCAACTCGCCGCTGTGCATGATGATGGACACGCGAAACTGCCTCATCCGCCAAGACACAGCGCGGTGCACCAATGCGCAGTGTGGCACTTTACTTGCTCTCCTGCTTCGCAAGCCCCATGCTGCGCAACTTGACCTGCAGACGGCGACATAGTATTTAAACGACGACCACCCATCCACCCTTTTGACAGGCTAGGATGCAGGGAGCCAGTGAATCGACGCATCGGCGAGAATCTCAGGCTCATTCGGGGAACCCACCGCAGCGAAGATGCTCTATTGCGTGGCGCGGTTGACATGATGTGCATCACATCGGGGCATGCGCTTCGATGCAAAGGCATCGACTGGCTCGTCCACTGTCTTTCGACATGCGACCGGGTCCGCCAGCATCTATAACTAGACATCGCAACCAGCAACGTGCCGCTTCTCGTGCGGCATGACACGCTAATGTGTGCGATGCGATCGACCACAAGATTCGTCCGGGGAGCGCGACGTTTCGCGCCACGGCGTCGCCGTCGCGGCGGCGCTTCCTTCAACCCGATTTATGACGGAGCGTCCCTATGTCTCTCGAGCGTGTCCCGGTGTCAGACACAAGTCCGCTGCTCACCATCGTGGTTGCAGCCTATAACGTCGAGGGGTACATCGAAGAAGCGCTCGAGTCGCTACTGAGCCAGCCACACATCGACGCGATGCGCATCATCGTCGTCGACGACGGGTCTCATGACGAGACCAACTCCGCAGTCCAACTCATGATCGAGCGCGACGGCGGCGCGCATATCCAGCTCATCCGGCAGCAGAACGCCGGCGTGAGCGCCGCACGCAACCTCGGCCTTGCCGCGGTGACGACACCGTACGTCGGCTTCCTGGACGGCGACGATATTTACCTCAAGGGATTCACCGAGGCCATCATTCCGCGCCTCGCGGAAGGTAAATACGACATGGTCGAGTACAACGTGAGCATCATCGACGACGAGGGGCGTCAGCTGGACGAACTCGTTCTGGTGAGCGAAACGGAGGGCGGCGATCATCCGGTGGATCGCAGCGCGCGACTGCATTTTGCCGATACGTTCCACACGTTCGTCTGGGCGCGCGTCTATCGCACCGAACTGTTCGAGACGGTACGGTTTCCCGTTGGACGCCATTACGAAGACATGGCGATCATGCCGTCTCTCTATCTTCGCGCGAAACGCTTCTATCGCATTGCAGAGCCGCTGATCGGTTATCGCAGACGGTTCGGCAGCATCACGCAGAAAGCCACGCTGCACGATATGCGCGATCTGCAGGTGAACGGCGTCGAGGCGCTCGCGCGCTGCGACGGTGGCGAGATGGACGATTACTGGCTCGCCGTATTCGACAAGGTCTTCCAGCGCGCGTGCCACGTCTGCGCGCGCGTCGATCGGGCATCGTTTCGCGAGGCTTCGGAAATACTGTCCGACATGGCGGCCGACCACCGCAGCACGCGCGCAAGGCTTGCCGAGCGCAATGGACGTCCAGTCGTCGAACTCAAGCCCTTCGATCTCAATGTGCGCGCCGACCGGTCCATTCACTTTCTCAAGTCGCTCGTGAAGAAAGTGCTGAGGCGCAGCCTCGATCGGCGTCAGCGGGAGCGGCGCCCCGTCAGAAGAGAGCGGCTGCGGATGACCGAACGTTCAGGCGCCTGAAAGTCGCGTGAGGCCGCGCGGGCGAGCGTTGCGCGTTTCGCAGTAAACTGCACGCATGGAAAAGTGCCCCTATTGCGAAAGAATCCGCGACGAATGGGACTGTCACGGACAAACATGCCGCACCGCTATCGCCCGCGCGCTGCGCAGGCAGCGCATGGGCTTGCCCATGGTTCCCAAAGTCATACGTAACGAGATTCCTGCCGGCGCATCGACGGGCGAGGTTATCGCCCAGTTGTCGCGGCAGCGTCTGCGCGCGCGCCGCGCCAACGAGGAGCGCCGCGAGCGCAAGGCCGCCGACGATCTGGATGTCTGTACGTGAACGCGCTCGCTCGATTCAGCAGGCGTCGAGTACCGCGCGAAAACCGTCGGCGGTGAAAGGCTTCAGGAAGTAGCCGTCGAAGTGCTCGTGCAGTTCGTTTCTATGCCGGTCGTCGCCGGTGACCGCCACGACGCACGCAAGCTGGCTCGGGCCCGCAGCCCGCAAGCGCCGGCACAGGTCGCGCCCATCGACGTCCGGCAGGCCGATATCGATAAAGATGGTGTCGTAGCGGTTCTCTGCTGCCAGCAGCATCGCCTGATGACCGTCGTAGGCCACGTGCGCGACGTGTCCGAGAGACACGGCAAGGTCTCTGAATGCATCGCAAAGACGGGCGTCATCTTCTACAAACAGGACGTACATGTTCGGTCATCCGGAAGGCGTGGGTTCGCGTCGCGCTTGACGCCGAGGCGTCACGCCAGAACGCACGCAAGAACCGAGCCATTTTTCTCGCGGTGTAATCCGGCGCTGGAATCACGCCGCGAAAGCGGCTGCGCTCAAGGCAGGAATGGCATTGAACGCAGGCTTCGCGAAGAAATAGCCCTGCATCAGGCGCACGTCGTTGGCCATGAAGAAGTCGCGTTCGCCCTTCGTTTCGATGCCTTCCGCGATCACGCGAATGCCGAGGTCGCGGCATATGGCGAGCACACCTCGCACGATGCGCTGCTGCACAGAATCGGTGTCAATGCCGCGCACCAGTTCCATGTCGAGCTTGATCAAGTCCGGCTGAAAGTCGACGAGCAAGGTCAGGCCCGAGTAGCCGGCGCCGAAATCGTCGATAGCCGTCTGGAAGCCGAATCGCTTGTAGGCGCGGAAGATATCGACCAGATGCGGCCGGCTGATGATGTTCTCGCCTTCGACCGTCTCGAAGATAATGCGCTCGATCGGAAAGCCGTGCTTCTCCGCGGCGTCGAAGGTGCTTCGAATACACGCTTCGGCCCGATAGACCGCGTTCGGCATGAAGTTGATGGAGAGAAGGCTGTCGAGCCCGATTTGCACGGCCTGCGCGATGGCGGTCGTGCGGCAGCGTTGATCGAAGTCGTAGCGGTTGCTGTCGCTGACTTGCGAGAGCACCGTGCCCGCCGGTTCGCCATTCGGGCCGCGCACCAGCGCTTCGTGCGCGTATGTCTCCGCTGCGGCCACGTCGACGATCGGTTGAAACGCGAACGCAAACTCGAGCGCTGGATCCGCGTCGGTTTTGCAACCGGCGCAGCCTGGCGAGGCCGCGTGAACGGCAATGTGGCTCGGCTTGCTCCGCTCGATCTTCATCTGATGGATGTCTCCCGCAAGTTTTTCCGCTTTGAACTCGTTAGGACATCATAGTGGCAGGTTGCGCTAGTCCTTCAGCGCATCGTCCGGCGAAAGGCTCAGGTGACACTGCATGCCGTGAAGCCGCGCAGCGTCGACATAGCCGCGCGCGACCATCAGCTTCAACGCGTCGCGCGTCGCTTGCGGGCCGCACAGCAGCGCCGCCTTAGCATCGGCATCGAGTTCCAATCTCGCAAGGCGCGCGTCGGCACGCGCGCGCCATGCCTTTCGTGACGCGATCACAGCAAGCGCGAAGCACGCACCGGGAATGGACACTTGCCAGAGCTCGGCTTCCGGCAACGACGCAAACAGAGCGCACGACACCGCAAAGAGCAAGCTCACGAACAACACGATCGCCGCGAAGTTCGCAAGCAACGCTGCGCGCTGCGTCGCATGCGCGACTTCGTGCGCGAGCACGAGGCGAAGCGCAGGCTCGAGCAAATCGAGCGTGCGCGTATCGATCTCGATGCGATTGAACAAGGCGTCATAGCACGGACCGCACGTCGTCTCCACGAACCGGACGCCAGGCGTCGCGATGCCCAGCGCCTGCGCATAATGCGCGACGAGCCGCGATGCCAGTTGGGCCGTCTTGTCCATGTCGCAACGTCATTCCACGGGATTGTCGCTCCAGGCGCTGCGCGCTTGCCACGCGTCGAGGTCACGCGCGAGCCGCGCGAGCTTGCCGCGCACCAGTTCCATGCCGGCGTTGCCGAGCACGAGATGCGCGGGTGGCTCAGGAGATTGCACCGCCTCGATGATGACCTGCACGGCGCGCACCGGGTCGCCCGGCTGCTTGCCGCTCGTCTGCGCGATGCCCGCGCGGCGGCGGCCCGCAACATCGGCGTAGTCGTCGATCGGCTTGCCGGTCTGACGCAGGGAGCGCCCCGCCCAGTCCGTGCGGAACGGTCCCGGCTCGACTGCCGTCACCTTGATGCCGAGCCCTTCCGTTTCGCGTGCGAGCGCCTCGCCGAGGCCCTCCAGCGCGAACTTCGTCGCCGCGTAATAGCCGCTGCCCGGATTGCCGACGAGGCCGCCCACCGACGTGATGTTGACGATATGCCCCGCCCGGCGCTCGCGCATGCGCGGCAGGACCGCGCGGATCATCGCGGCCGCGCCGAAGAAATTGGCTTCGAACATGGCGCGCACTTCGTCGTCCTCGCCTTCTTCCACTGCCGCGAGATAACCGAAGCCTGCGTTGTTCACGAGCACGTCGATATGGCCGAACGCTTCGTGCGCGGCAGCGACGGCGGCGGCAATGTGGTCCGCGCGAGTCACGTCCAGTTGCACGGGGAACGCGCGGCCCTGCCCGCGTTCGATGATATCCGTGACGCTTCGCGGATCGCGCGCCGCGACCACCGCCCGCCACCCGCGATCGATGACGGCCGCGGCGAGTTCGCGCCCGAAGCCGGTCGAGCAACCTGTGATGAACCACACCGGTGATTCGCTGCCTGATGCTGACATTAGGTTCTCCGTGAAAGATGGCGGTATGTCAGTCATTCTGAGCGCAATGCCGTGAACGTGCTCGCGACGCTGCCGCTGTACGGCGTAATCGGCATATCTAATGCCTCTCGAACTAAAAGCGGCAAATTGAACCGACACCTGAGATAGGCCAAGTAATTTTGTATTGTGACGTGCGTAAGTCCACATGCTTAGCAGAAACGCGTATTGGACCAAAATCCCGAGTCATGGTAAAAATGTATTCGCTCGACATCACGGGCGCATCTTCAACGAAATTCGTCTCTTAGGGTTGGAAAAATGGCAACAGGTACCGTCAAGTGGTTCAACGATGCAAAGGGTTTTGGTTTCATTACGCCGGATGACGGCGGTGAGGACCTGTTTGCACATTTCTCCGAAATCCAGTCCAAGGGTTTCAAGTCGCTTCAGGAAAACCAGAAGGTGAGCTTCGAAGTCAAGCAAGGCCCCAAGGGCAAGCAGGCTTCGACGATCCAGCCGCTGTAAGTCAGTAATCAGCAGCTGCCTCGGCGCACAACGGCCCTTCGGGGCCGTTTGTTTTTTGCACTGTGGCTTCTTTTGCAAGCGAGGACGCCGCTTTATCGGCGTCGCGACAAAGCCGATAAGTCAGTAGAATTCACGCATCACATTCAAAGCTGCATTCGAAAGCAGCGACACTCCTGGACTTCCATTGGCGTGAATCCGCGAAGCAGCCAAGAAAAGCGCCGTGTCTGGCCACGGTACACCGCATACGCGTTGTTCGTCATGCTTTCGTGTGTGTTCGCTAGCGCACACGCGCAATCGTTTGCTTTGAATGCACGCGCAGCGCGTTTTGTGAGCGCTGTCGTGATGGACGACTTCCATACGGCTCAATCAGGCGGCGGTTATCTGTTCTCCTATGACGCTCACGAGACGGATGCCACGCTCAAGATGAAACTCGCGCGCTGGTTTTCCGGCGCCGATCCCGACGCGATCCGTATGGCTCCTGCCGAGAAGCGAACGCTCTTCGGCTTTTATTGGGCGGCGAGCATGATGTCCGAGAAGTCGGCGTGTTTCGACTCCATCGCGCAGGCCGCTTGCAGCGAAGAGCTCGGCGCGTGGATGGCGCGCCAAGCGGCCGACGACCCCCGTTTCGTCCGCGCGTATGAATCGGCGGCGAAGGCGCTTGGCTTGCCGCCTTATGCAAGTCCGCTTCAATGAGCGGCGCGCCCGGCTGATCTGTCTGCGGCGTTTGATCGGCATGGTCGCGGGCCCACGCGATCTTCGCGGCCACGCTCGCGAGCACGGACAGCGCCCCAATCGTCTCCAATAGCGCGGCAATCATGATGTCTCATCGATGCGAAAGCATCGGTCCATACGTTCGCACGAAGAATGCGATGGTGATGCCTGCGCTCAGAAGCAGCGTCACGGCCCGAATGGCGTGAGGCGGCGCGCGACGCCCCAACTGCGCGCCGCTGTATCCGCCCGCGATGGCCGCGACGAGCATCGCAACGGTCTCCGGCCAACGCACCGCGTGCGCCAGCGCGAACGTCACCACCGCCACCGAGTTCGCCGCGCTGACGAGCAACGTGCGCGGCGCGTTCAGGCTCTTGAGATCGCGCGCGTCGAGCAAGCCCCAGACGGCCATCATCATGATGCCGACCGCGCCGCCAAAGTAGCCGCCATAGATGCCGAGTGCCAACTGAATCGCGAGAACCGACGGCGCGCCGATGCGCCACCGTCGCCGCAACGCTTCGCCAAGCGTGCGGCCGAATGCGAGCGCGAGACTCGCGCAGAGCATGAGCCACGGCAACAGGAACGAGAACGTGGATGACGACGTGCGGAGCAGCAAGGCCGCGCCGATCATCCCGCCGATGACGGTGATGAAAAGCATCGCGCGAAGCGACACCGGGCCGACCGGACTCAAGCCGTCACGGTAGGCCCACGCGCTGACCACGCCGCCGGGAAAGAGCGCCACGGTCGACGAAGCGTTCGCCTGAACCGGGGGCAAGCCCGCTGCAATGAGCGCGGGCAGGCTCACGAACGATCCGCCGCCCGCCAGCGCATTCATCGCGCCCGCGAGGAAACCCGCGCCTGTCACAACGATAAGAGGTTCCATGCGGCAGATCGTAGCGGGCGGCCTGCGCGCTTACAATCTGGCAATTCCAATGCGAGGCTTCGGCGCGACCGAAGGCACGGCATGCGCTTCGACCTTACCGACATGCGGCTTTTTCTGACCGTGATCGAGCGCGGCAGCATCACGGCGGGCGCGCAGGCCATGCATCTCGCGCTGGCATCGGCGAGTGAACGCATCGCGGGCATGGAAGCGGCGCTCGGCGCGCCGCTTCTCGAACGCAATCGCCGGGGCGTGCAGGCAACCGCCGCGGGCGAAGCGTTCGTGCGGCATGCACGCATGATTCTGGCTCAGGTCGAACAGATGCGGGGCGAGCTGCGTCATTACGCAACCGGTCTCAAAGGCCGCATCAAGCTGCTGTCGAATACGGCTGCCCTCGCCGCCTTCCTGCCCATGCAACTCGCGCGCTTTCTCGCGGCGCATCCCGATCTCTCCATCGATCTCGATGAACGGCCGAGCGTCGACATCGTGCAGGCACTCGCCGAAGGCCGCGCGGACCTGGGCATCGTGGCCGATATCACCGACCTCGCCAGCCTGCAGACGCATGTGATCGCGCAGGATCAGCTCGTCGTGGTCGCGCACTGTACGCATCGCGTGGCGCAGCAATCTGCTGCGGCATTCGCGGATATCGTGAGCGAAGCGTACGTCGGACTCGCGGATGCCGCGCTGGAAATGCATCTGGCCGAACGCGCGTCGCGGCTCGGCAAGCAGCTGGACTACCGCATCCATATGCGCAGCCTCGACAACGTCGGCATGCTGGTCGAAGCGGGCATCGGCATCGCGATTCTGTCGGACGTGTCGGCGCAGGCGCTGCGGCGGCCCGGTCTCGCGATCGTGCCGCTCTCGGAGCCGTGGGCCGCGCGCCGCCTGCTGCTCTGCGCACGCGCTTTCGATGCGCTGACGCCTCATGCGAGTCTGCTCGCGCATCAACTGATCGAGGCTGCGGCCTAAAACGCCCGCCCGACGATCAGCGGATCGACCGGACCGATGGTCCTGATATCGCGATTCGCATACGGCAGGCGATGCAGCACATAGCGCATGGCGTTGAGGCGCGCGCGCTTCTTGCAATCGGAGCGCACGACGGTCCACGGCGTATCGGCGGTATCGGTGTGCGCGAACATGGCTTCCTTCGCGGCGGTGTAGTCGTCCCACTTGTCGAGCGAAGCGAGGTCCACGGGACTGAGCTTCCATTGCTTGAGCGGATGCACTTCGCGCTCCTTGAAACGGCGGCGTTGTTCCGCGCGGCTCACGGAGAACCAGAACTTGATGATATGCACGCCGCTTTGCGTGAGGTGCCGCTCGAATGCCGGCACCTGCTGCATGAAGGCGTCGTACTCCTGATTCGTGCAGAAGCCCATCACGCGCTCGACGCCTGCGCGGTTGTACCACGAACGGTCGAACAGCACGATCTCGCCGGCAGTGGGAAGGTGTTCGACATAGCGCTGGAAATACCATTGCCCTCGTTCACGTTCCGAAGGCTTCTCCAGCGCCACGACGCGCGCGCCGCGCGGATTCAGATGTTCCATGAAGCGTTTGATGGCGCCGCCCTTGCCGGCGGCATCGCGTCCTTCGAAGAGGATCACGACGCGTTGGCCCGTCTCTTTCACCCACGCCTGCAGCTTCAGCAATTCGACCTGAAGCCGGTACTTCTGCTTCTCGTACGCCTGACGCGACATCAGATGCTTGTACGGATATTCCCCGTGACGCCAGCCGGCCGACAGTTCTTCGTCCTGACGCTGCCTGCGCGATGCCGGCGCTCCCACGAGCGACGTGGCCTCGAAGAGATACGCGCGCAACGTGGCCGCTTCGTCCGGAGACAGACCGCCTATGATCGTTTTCAGCGTGTCGATGCGCGTCTCCGCGCTTTCGCTGTTCGAGGCGGCATACGCGAGCACGTCCGCCATGCCGCTCGCGATGAGTTCATTGGCCGCATCCACTGCGTCCTGCGTTTCCTGCTTGAGAATGGCCTCGGACGCTTCGGCAACGCTCACGTCGCCGTCCTGTTCCGACGGTTCACGTCGAGGCATCTGTTCTGCGGAGGTCCCGCTTGGTCTTGCGTTTTTCAAAGTCCTTTTCTCCCTAATGCCGCAGCGGATGCGGCGGCGCGTGCGCAAGCCGTCTCGTCAAGCCGCTTCGGCGGCCTTACGCAATACGACGTACAGCTTGTCTTTCAGCAGCAGCTTTTCCTTCTTCAACGCTTCGACGGCAAAAGGATCAGCCGGCGTGACGCCGGTCTCCATATTGCGGATCTCATGATCGAGCGCATTGTGCCGCTCGAAGAGCTTCGAAAAGTGCGCGTCTTCGGTCTTGAGCCGGGATATCAGGTCACGGTATTCGGGAAACATGCTGCGATTCTCCAATGCGGTTCAAACGAGCGTATTGCTTAACACTACGTAGTACATCTTACCGATTGGCGAGGCTGTTTCGTCCATCGCAGCCTGCTTCCATGCTGCGTGATTTCGCCGCATCGTGAAGCGGCATCGAAACACTGCACGCGAGTCGTAGGCGAAAACCCGTCTGCCCGCCGACCCGTCCGCCGCGCACAATAGTTGTTCGGGACCACGCGTTCCCGCAGGGAGACATCATGAAGACAACCCTTACCTCCGTCGTCGCGTTCGCGATCGGCGCTGGCGGCCTCGTTTTGGCCACCGCTTCGCAGGCAGACAATTCCGCTGCCCACAAGCTCGGGCAGATCGGCGTCATCAATCAGACGCTTCAGCCGAAGCCGGCGAAATCGGCGCCCGCGTATTCGAATTCCAATTCGACCTCCACCGGAAGCACTTACGGCAACACGACGAACGGCGTCAACAGCCAGAATCCGTCGAATGCGGCCGCGAACACCGGCGCCGCCGCTCGCGCAGGCGCAGCTGCGGGCAGCGGCAAGTAGAACAGACGGCTCCGCTTTGCGCGGAGCCGGTGCGCTTCGTTATCATGTTCCGCCGATCGGGCGGACGCCCCCGGTCGGCTCCGAACGCGAACGTGCCGGCGGCCAGGAGCGCATGAATGAACCTCCGGGGATTGCAGTGCTTTATCGTGCTCGCTGAAGAACTCAACTTCAGCCGGGCGGCAGAACGCCTGCACATTGCGCAGCCCGCGCTATCACAACAGATCCGCTCGCTCGAAGAACGTCTCGGCAGCCAATTGGTGGATCGCGGCAGCCGGCCTCTGCGTCTCACGGAAGCGGGCAGCTATTTCTATACGGAAGCGCGGCAGATTCTCGAACGCTGCGAGCAGGCGACGCTCGGCGTGCGCGCGATCGACGCCGGCACGCTCGGCTGGCTTGCCATCGGCTTTACCCGTTCGGCCATGTATAGCGTGCTGCCGCCGGCGCTCAAGGCATTTCACGCAGCGTATCCGAAAGTCGAGCTGAAGCTCTTCGAAATGTTGACCGAAGAACAAGCCGATGCCTTCCGCGATGCGCGCATCCATATCGGCATCGGGAGACAGGCGCCGGACCGGCCCGGCTGCGCGACGCGCACGCTGTTGCAGGAACGCGTAATGGCCGTGCTCGCATCCGATCATCCGCTCGCGAAACGCGACACGGTTCGCATCGACGAACTCGCGCAGACGCCGCTCATCGTTTACCCGAAGCATCCCGCCGCGCAGTTTCCGCGCTTCATCGCTTCGCTGTATCGCGATGCGGGCGCCACGCCCAACGTCGCGCATGAGGCATACGAGATACAGACCGCCATTGCGCTCGTCGCCGCAGGACTGGGCGTCACGTATGTAGGCGAATCGGTGGCGCTGCACGGCCGCTCCGACGTCGTCTATCGGCATCTCGCGGGACCGGGCGCGGCGCAGGTCACGTCGCTCACGGCGACCTTTCGAAGCACTGACGCCTCGCCGCATGTGCAGGCGTTTCTTGCGTGCCTTCCGCTTGCCGACACGCCACGCTGACCGAACGCGGCAACGCTTGCGGCCGCTATAAGCAAAAGCCTATGGAAGCATGCGGATTCCGTCTTGGACGGCGGACCTGTCGCGTCCCTATGATGACCGTTCGTGGCCGAAGCGCGTAAGCACTCACTTCGGACCATCGAACAACCATCAAACAGTTATCAAACAGCCATCGAACGACGTCGGCCAAGAAGCCGGCGCATGGAGACGACGATGACACGCGCGCCTGCTTCCGAGATCGAGTCCGCGACCGCATCCGCGACGATGCACAAGGTGTACCGCCGCCTCATGCCCTTGCTCTTCGCGATGATGTTCTTCAACTATCTCGATCGCATCAACATAGGCTTCGCGGCGCTCGACATGAATCACGCGCTCAACTTCAGCCCCGCCGTATTCGGCTTCGCGGGCAGCGTGTTCTTCGTGGGCTACATGCTGCTCGAAGTGCCGAGCAATCTGCTCTTGCATCGCGTCGGCGCGCGAAGATGGATCGCGCGCATTCTCATCACGTGGGGCGCGGTCGCGGCAGCGACGGCCTTCGTCTTCAACGACACGAGCTTCTATACCGTGCGCTTTCTGCTCGGCGTGATGGAAGCGGGCTTCCTGCCGGGCGTGGCCGTTTATCTGACGAAGTGGTTTCCCGAGCGCTACCGGGCGCGCGCGGTGGGCGGCTATATCATCGCGGGCTCTTTCTCGGCGGTCTTGGGCGGTCCCATCTCGACGGCGCTCATGACCTATGCCAACGGCCTGTTGGGCCTCGCGGGCTGGCAATGGATGTTTATCTGCGAAGGCGTGCCCGCCATTCTGCTCGGTCTCGTCACGCTGAAGGCGATGCAGGAGCGCCCTGCCGATGCGGACTGGCTCACGGCCGAAGAGAAGCAATGGCTCGAAAGCACGCTTCAGGCGGAACGCAAGCAGCTCGGCGGCGACGCGCATGTGTCGATGTGGCGCGTAGCCGGAGATATCCGCGTGTGGAGTCTTGCCTGCCTCTTCGGGTGCGCGCTCGTCGGCATCTACGGGCTCTTTCTGTGGCTGCCGCAGATCGTCAAGGGACTCGGCCATCTCACGAACATCGAAGTGGGCTTTCTGTCGGCGGCGCCGCCGCTCTTAGGCGTGCTCGGCACGTTCATCATCAGCCGCAGTTCGGACCGCACGGGTGATCGCAAGAAGCACCTCGCCTTCGTCTATGGCATGAGCGCGGTGGCGATCGCCGCGAGCGCCTACGCGCCCTCGCCCGTCATCGCCTATGTGCTGCTGTGCGTGACCGGTCTTTTCATCTATGCGGGCAATCCGCTCTTCTGGAGCCTCGCTGCCTCGTTTCGCACCGGCGCGGCCGGCGCCGCGACGATTGCGCTCATCAACACCATCGCCCAGTTCGGCGGGCTCGTGGGACCGTGGAGCATCGGGCTCGTGCGCAACGCGACCGGCAACTTCAAGCTCGCGCTCGTGACCATCGCCGCCTTCCTGGTCGTCGCGACGATCATCGCGCTCGTCATGCGCGTGCGTCCGTCCGACGACGCAGCGCTCGAAGAACGCACCGACGACGCGCGCCGCAGCGCCTGAGCATTCGCTTCGAATCCACGACACTTACACGAGCCATCCATGATTATCGACTGTCACGGCCACTACACCACTTCGCCGCCGGAACACGAGGCGTGGCGAACGCGCCAGATACAGGCGCTCGCAGACGGCACGCCGGTGCCGCCACGCCCGCGTATCAGCGACGATCAGATCCGCGAGACCATCGGCAATGCGCAACTCAGGGTGCAACAGGAGCGCGGCATCGACTTGACGATCTTCTCTCCGCGCGCCGCCGGCATGGGCCATCACCTGGGCGATGCACAGGCCAACGCGGCATGGTCGAGCGAATGCAATGACCTGATTCATCGGGTCGTGTCGTTGTTTCCGCAGCATTTCGTCGGCGTGTGTCAGTTGCCGCAAGCACCGGGGGTCGATCCGAGGAACTGCATTCCCGAATTGCGGCGCTGTGTCGAAGAGTTGGGCTTTATCGGCTGCAATCTCAATCCGGACCCGTCGGGCGGTCACTGGTCCGGTCCGCCGATGACGGACCGTTATTGGTATCCGCTCTACGAGGCGCTCGTGGAACTGGACGTGCCCGCGATGATTCACGTGTCTTCGTCGTGCAACCCGAACTTCCATGCAACGGGCGCGCATTACATCAACGGCGACACGTCCGTCTTCATGCAGCTACTCACCGCAGACTTGTTCGCCGATTTCCCCACGCTCAAGCTCGTCATTCCGCACGGCGGCGGCGCCGTGCCGTATCACTGGGGACGCTATCGCGGGCTCGCGCAGGACATGAAGCGCCCGCTTCTGTCCGACTACCTGCTCAACAACGTGTTCTTCGATACCTGCGTCTATCACCAGCCCGGCGCCGAACTGCTCGCGCGCGTCATACCCGCGAAGAACATTCTCTTCGCTTCCGAAACCATCGGCGCCGTGCAAGGCATCGATCCCGAGACGGGCCATCACTTCGACGATACGCGCCGCTATATCGACGGCATTCGCTGGCTCAGCGACGACGACAGGCAACGCATCTTCGAAGGCAATGCGCGCGTCGTGTATCCGCGCCTTGCCGCCCGGCTCGAACAGCACACATCCATTCAAGGAGTCGCATGATGAATCGTCCCGGATGGCGGCACAATCCGTCCGCGCCGCAAGCGAGCGCGGAGTTGCTCGACGCACTGGCGTCGCTTGCCGTATCGCTCCTGTCGGACAACATGGCGCGCGCGTCGGGAACAGTGGGCCTCGTGCCTTACCATCGGCCGCGCGTCATGGCGGGCACGGCGGTGACCGTGCGCACGCGTCCCGGCGACAACCTCGCGATTCATGCCGCTTTCGATTTCTGCCGCCCGGGCGACGTGCTCGTGATCGATGGCGGAGGCGACCTGCATCAGGCGCTCATGGGCGACATCATGGCGAGCTACGCGGAAAGTATCGGCGTGAGGGGTCTCGTGATCGACGGCGCGATACGCGATGTCGCTTCGCTGCGCGCCCGCGACTTTCCGGTGTACGCGCGCGGCGTCACGCATCGCGGGCCGTACAAGAACGGCCCCGGCGAGATCAATGTGGCTGTCACCGTCGGCGGCATGGTGGTGCATCCGGGCGATATCGTCGTCGGCGATGAAGACGGCGTGCTCGCCATTGCCCAAGCCGACGCGCAAGACGTGCTCGAAGGCGCTCGTGCGCAAGGACTCAAGGAAGCGCAGGCGTTGCGTTCCATCTGCGAGGGCGCGTTCGACCGGTCGTGGGTGACCGGCCAGATCGAGCGGGCGATGAAAGTCTAGCCGCGTGATTGCGCATACATGTCGGAAGTCAATCAGTAAAAGCGCCCGGTTCGCGAAGCGCCGCCCGCCTTTGTGCGGCGCGCCTCACATCGCAATCGCACGATGGTTCGCAGAAGAGACTGACGTTCACCTTGCAAAATATGCTCAAGCTTTCTTAATCGTTTCACGCGAAGCCATTCAAATAATCAACATCAGGTTATCGTTTGCGCGGCTTTTTCCCTCGGTAGTGTCGAAGGCATACTGTGCCTACATACAAATAAATGCTGAGAGAAAGCTATGTACGGGGAATCGAGAACACTTTACTTCGCAGGACGCGCAGCGTCGGACGATCTGACCGAACGACTTCATGCGCGTGGCTGGGCCATCGAATACGTAACGCCTGCCAAACCGCCTAAAGCCGCCAAGCACGACAAGCGCGCCGCGGCAGGCATCATCGATCTGACGAGCCGTGGCTATGCCGAGGATACGGCCGCGCTCGTCGGACTACTGTCGAGCCAGCGCATCGGCTGGGTCGCGACCGTCGATGCGGATCATACGGAAAATCCCGATATTTCCCGCCTGATCCGCGATTACTGCTTCGACTATGTGACGATGCCGTCGGCATCGGACCGCATCGTCGATGCGGTGGGCCATGCATACGGCATGGTCTCGCTGCACGACGCCGCCTCGAACGACGCCTACAAGACGGATGGCCAGGAAGTCGGCATGGTCGGCACCTGCGAAGCGATGCAGGGCTTGTATCGCTCCATCCGCAAGGTCGCCATGACGGATGCGCCGGTCTTCATCTCGGGCGAATCGGGCACCGGCAAGGAACTGACGGCGCTTGCCATTCACGCGCGTTCGGCGCGGCGCGACCAGCCGTTCGTTGCAATCAACTGCGGCGCGATTCCGCCGCATCTCTTGCAGTCCGAGCTCTTCGGCTACGAACGCGGCGCGTTCACCGGCGCGAACCAGCGCAAGATCGGCCGCGTCGAAGCGGCGGACGGCGGCACGCTCTTTCTCGATGAGATCGGCGATCTGCCGCTGGAAAGTCAGGCGAGCCTGCTGCGCTTCCTTCAGGAACGGAAGATCGAGCGCCTTGGCGGGCAGACGTCGACGGCGGTGGACGTGCGCATCATTTCGGCCACGCACGTCGACATGCAAACCGCGATGCTCGAAGGACGCTTCCGCGCGGACCTGTATCACCGTCTATGCGTCTTGCAGATCGACGAGCCGCCGTTGCGCGTGCGCGGCAAGGACATCGAGTTGCTCGCCAACCACATGCTCGAACGCTTCCGGCGCGATGCGAGCCGCCGCCTGCGCGGATTCTCGCCCTGCGCCATTGCCGCGCTTCACAACTACGCCTGGCCCGGCAACGTGCGCGAGCTCATCAATCGCGTGAGGCGCGCCATCGTCATGAGCGAAGGGCGGCAGATTCTCGCGAGCGATCTCGAACTCGGCGACTATGTGGAAGCCGCGCCGACCACGCTTGCGCAGGCGCGCGAAGCGGCCGAGCGGCAGGCCATCGAGGTGGCGCTCTTGCGGCATCGCGGACGGCTCGGCGAAGCCGCCGATGAACTCGGCATCTCGCGCGTCACGCTGTATCGCCTGCTCACGGCCTACGGGCTGCGCGCGAAAGAAGAGCGCACGTTGCAGGTATCGAGCGCGTAAAGCCGCACGGCGACGCGCATGTCAGAAAGGCGGCAGGGCGTCCTGCCGCAGGAACCGGAGAATGCGGCTCACCACGGTTCGCGCCTGCTCCTGCTGCACCCAGTGCCCCGCGCCTTCGATGAAATGCGCCGCGCGAAAATTCGTGCAGGCGTACTGGCGCATGGCTTCGTAATCGCCCGGTCGCTGATAGCAGCCCCAGTCGCTGCTTCCCGCGATGAAACACGCGGGCACGTCGATCGTGCGCCCTGTCCACAGGCGCAAGCGCGCGCTCTCGCCTGCGTCGTTGCTCGCGCGATACCAGTTCAATCCGCCCTGAAATCCCGTTCGCGCGAATTCGCTCGCATAAACGTGCAGTTCGGCGTCGTCGAGCCACGCGCACGATGCGACTTCTTCCGCGGACGGCATGGCTTGCGCGACGGTCTGCGGCATGGTCTTGTCCGCGTCCATCACGTAATAAGCGGGCAGCAAAGCGAGTTCTTCGACAACGGGCGCGACAAGCGGATGCGGCCGGTTGCCGGACCAGTCCGCGCTCTTGACATGCCAATACGCGCGCAGAAAATCGGCAAGGCCCTGCGGCGCGTGCCGCATATCGTCGTTGGCCTGCGGCTCGGTGAAGTAGCGTTGATAGTGCTTGCGCGGCGGATCGAGCGAGGCCAGTTCGTTCATAGCATCGGTCATCGTGGGCGAGGCCGGTTCGTCGAACGCGAAGCGAGGCGGTCCTGCAAACGGCGCGCTCATCATGACGACAGAGCGGAAGACGTCGGGCCTCGTCAGCGCGCACCAGGCCGCCACGGGCGAGCCGAAATCGTGCCCCACGACAGCGGCAACCGACCGATGCCCGAGCGCGAAAACGAGGCCCAGTGTGTCAAGGACGAGGTTCGGCATCGCGTAATCGGCGAGATCGGCGTCGAAGCGGGTGTCCGCCCCGCCGGTTCTGCCATAGCCTCGCTGGTCCGGCGCGATGACGTGATAGCCGGCATCCGCAATCGGCTTCATGACCTTGCGCCAGCTATAGGCTAGTTCGGGAAAGCCGTGCAGCAACACGATGCACGGCGCCTCCGGCGTCTCATACCCCGCTTCCAGCATATACATCGACAGGCCATTGCCGTTATCGACCATGCGCGCGCGCACGCCATCGGGCAAGGGCATATCCGGCAGCGTTTCACTCATGCGCGGCTCCTTTCTGCGAGAGCCCACATGATGCCATTTCCCGCAAGCGCCGAGGCGCTGCACGCTTTAACATGGCGGCTTATGAGGTGACTTTCCACGCTCGCCTCGACGCCTTACGTCTACTTCCGGGATTCTTCAGCCATGACAACCTCTACTTCCCGCCGCCGCGCCGCCTTTCGCGAACTCGTGAATGCCCGCCGTGGTCTGCTCCTGCCCGGCGCATTCAACGCGATGAGCGCGAGCCTCATCGCGGACCTCGGCTTCGAGGCGATCTACATCACGGGCGCGGGCGTCACCAACATGTCCCTCGGCATGCCGGACCTCGGATTCATGGGACTTGCGGAAATCGCCGAGCATACGAATCGCATTCGCGATGCAGTGGACTTGCCGCTCGTCGTCGATGCGGACACGGGCTTCGGCAACGCGCTCAACGTGCGCCATACGGTACGCACGCTGGAGCGCGCCGGCGCGGATGCCATTCAACTGGAAGATCAGGTCATGCCGAAGAAATGCGGCCATTTCGCGGGCAAGAGCGTGATCTCGACGAGCGAGATGCTCGGCAAGATTCGCGCCGCCGTGGATGCGCGCGAGGACGAGAATCTGCAGATCATCGCGCGCACGGACGCCTGCGCGGTGCATGGCTTCGATGCCGCGATCGAACGCGCGAACCAGTTCGTCGAGGCAGGCGCCGATATTCTCTTTATCGAAGCGATCGAAACGCAGGAGCAGATCGCATCCTTGACCCGGCTCGTCGCCGCGCCGCAACTCATCAATATCGTGATCGGCGGCAAGACGCCTGTCACGGGCCGCGACGACTTGCAGAACCTCGGCTTCAGTCTCGTGCTCTACGCGAACGCCGCGTTGCAAAGCGCCGTGCGCGGCATGCAGACCGCGCTGACCGCGCTGAAGCAACAAGGCAAGCTGGACGAAGATCCGGCTGTGGTCGCGCCGTTCTCCGAGCGTCAACGGCTCGTGAAGAAGCCTCTCTTCGATGAACTCGACCGCAAGTACGCAGCGGAGTAAGTCTCTGCGGATGTGCGCAGATGAAAGGAACGCGACGAGAGCACAAGGCATGAGCGAATCTTTGCTATGCTCGCCTACGCAAGAATGCATGCGTTGCAGACCGGTTGCAGACGCGTTGCATTCGCCTCATGGCGCATGGCGCCCAACGAAAATCAGGAGATTGCAGATGGCAAAAGGCTATTGGGTCAGCGCATACCGCAAGATTGCGAAGCCCGATCAGGTTGCTGAGTATTCGAAGCTCGCAACGGTCGCGATTCAGGAAGGCGGCGGCCGCGTGCTGGTTCGCGGCGTGGCATCGACGGTGCACGGCGCGGGCATTGCGGAACGCACGGTGCTCGTCGAATTCGACTCGCTCGATCAAGCGCTCGCCACGTTCAACGGCGAGAAGTATCAGGAAGCGTTGAGAGTGCTGGGCGATGCATGCGAACGCGACTTCCGCGTGGTCGAAGGCATCGCGTAAAACACGGTGAGCCGATGGCGGCGTGCCCGCGCCGCCATCGCTCGCTCAAGCCTTCATTGACCCGGCGCGTAGAGATCGAGCAGACGCAAGGTCACGCCATTGGTCCATCCGAAGCCGTCCTGTAGCGGATACTCTCCGCCCCCGCCACCGCCTGTCCCCGCCCCTTCCACGACATACTTCTCGACGAGCTTCTGCTGCGTCGCATAGACATGGTTCACGTCGGAAAGAAAGCGCGTGCCGATCTGCTGCGCGAGATCGCCGCGGCCATAGCGCCGCAAGCTCTCGACCGCTATCCACTGCAGCGGCGCCCAGCCGTTCGGGGCATCCCATTGCTGTGCGGTATTGAAGGTCGTCGTCGTCAGGCCGCCCGGCTTCAGCAATAACGTTTCCACCGTGCGCGCCGTGGCGTGCGCGCGCTCGGGCCAGGCCGCCCCTGCGAACAACGGATAAAGCATCGCCGCCGAGGGGTTGTTGCGCGGCTGACAGAGCTGCCAGTCGTAGTCGCCGTAGTAGCCGTTGTTATTCCACAGATACCGGTTGATGCCGATGGCACGCTTCGCCGCCTTGCCGACGAACTCCGCGACACAACCGAAGTCGCGCGCCTCGCCGCAACCGCGCGCGATGGTCGTCTCCAGATGAAACATCAGGCTGTTCAGATCCACCGGAATGATGGACGTCGTGCGGATGGTGGCAAGCGTCTGGTTATCGCCGAACCATCGCGAACTGAAATCCCAGCCGCTTTCCGCTGCCGCGCGCAGATCGCGATACACCTCGTTCGCGGGACGGTTCGTCACGAGCCGGGCAGTCTGAACGTCTTCCAGATACGACTCGTCGCGCGGCGTATCGCGTTCGTCCCAATAGCGGTTGAGCACCGTGCGATCGGGCAGCATCACGACATTGCGCACGGCCTCGCCGGGTTGCAGCGAATGCGCGCCCTTCATCCAGTAGTGATATTCCCGGCGCAGTTGCGGCAGATACTTCTGGTACACGCGTCCGCCTTCCTTGTGCGCGGCAAGCTCCACCATATACGAGAAGAACGGCGGCTGCGAACGGCTGACATAGTACGTGCGATTGCCGTTGGGGATATGGCCGATGGTATCGATCAGATACGCGAAGTTGTCGAGCATGTTATCGACGAGATCTTCGCGGCCCGCTTCCTGAAGGCCCAGCATCGTGAAATAGGTGTCCCAGTAGTAGCCTTCGCGAAAGCGTCCGCCCGGCACGACGTAGGGCTTCGGCATCGGAATCAGCGTGCTGTATGGCGGCACGGTCGCTGAGTTGCGCGTGAGTTGCGGCCAGAGCCAGTCGATATGCTCGCGCAAGGTCTGGTTAGGCGGCGGCGTGATGACCTGATCGGTCGGCGGCGTGAAGTACTGCGCGACGAATGCGGAAAGACTGAAGCCGGGAACCATACGCTGCTGCGCGTAGAGCTGATTGATCTGCGCCGGGTCGATCTTGGGCGTCGCATCGACGAACGTCTTCTGGTCCGGATAAATCTTCTGCGTTTGCACTGCGATAAAGAGTTCGCCATAGAGTTCGCTAGGCGGTGGCGGCACGACATAGCTGCTCTGGGCATCGGCATAAGCGACGCTCGCCGCGCCGAGCAAGGCCCATGCGCCGAACAGGCGGCGCGCGTTCAACGAATGGTGCTGCGACGCGTCAAGCGTCGTGCGATATCGCGACAGTACGATCATGCTCACTCCTTCGAAGGGTGATGAACGGACTGGTCTCGCTCGTGCCGCTTGTTTTAATCAGAAGCTGCAGCAGGGCGAAGCATCGCATGCACGGCACTGTCGTGGCAACCGGCGGCGCGGTCGAAGTAGAAGCGCGTCTAGCGCACGCCGAATTTCCACACGGTCACTTCGTGATACTCGTCGCCGGGCCTGAGTTCGGTCGACGGGAACGACGGATGATTGGGCGAATCGGGAAAGTGCTCGGCCTCGAGCGCGAACGCGTCCGTCTGACGATACGCATTGCCCGATACCCCGACCGCGCTGCCGTCCAGCCCATTGGCGGTGTAGAACTGCAAGCCCGGCTGCGTCGTATAGAGATCGAGCACGCGCCCGCTCACCGGGTCATACGCGCGCGCAGCGAACGACGGCTCGCCGTCATGCGGGCTGCTCTTGTTCAGCTTGAAGTTGTTGTCGTAGCCGCGTGCGTAGTGCAATTGCGGGAAAGCCGAACGCAAACGCGCGCCGATCGGCGTCAACGCGCGCAGATCGAGCGGCGTGCCTTCCACCGGTGCCACTTCGCCCGTTGGAATCGAATCCGCGCGCGTCGGCGTATAGCTCGCCGCCGCGATCATGATGAGTTGATTCTCGACGCTGCCGCTGCCCTCGCCCGCCAGATTGAAATAGCTATGGTTCGTGAGATTCACGACCGTCGGCTTATCCGTTTTGGCGCGATAGTCGATACGCACTTCGTTGTCGTCGGTGAGCGTGTAGGTCACGTCGACCGTCAGCGTGCCGGGAAAACCGTTCTCGTTATCCGGGCTCACGTAGCGCAGTTGCACGCCCGCGCCGCTTGCGTTCTGGAACGTGCGCACGACCGTCCAGACCTTCTCATCGAAGCTATGCGGACCGCCGTGCAGCGTGTTCGGCGGATCGTTGATCGGCAACTGATACGTGTGTCCGTCGAGCGTGAAGCGCCCTTGCGCGATGCGGTTCGCATAGCGGCCAATCAGACTGCCGAAGTGGATGTTGCCGTTGTATCGCTCATAGTCGGCAAGCGATGCGAAGCCGAGCACGATGTCCGCGCGCCGCCCGCGTCGGTCCGGAACGTCGATTCGCGTCACGATGCCGCCATAGGTGATGCAACTCATCGACACGCCGCGCGCATTCGACAGCGTGTATTGCACGACCTGCTGACCTTGCTGCGTCGCGCCATACGGCGAAGATGTGATGGTCGCCGCGTTCGATATCAACGGCACCGCAGCGGCGCAGAGCGCGGCAACGCTTCGGGAAATCTGTTTCATTGGAATGGATGTCGGGATGGAAGGCAAATGTCCGACGAAGCATCGGTCATACCCGCATGAATCGTCAAAACGATAGCGGGCACGTTCGATGCAACCCGTCGGGGATGCACTCACCATTTGAAGCCGAGGAAAACGCACCATGACACAAGAGACCGAACGTTCGACTCCGCCGAAACAAACGCCCAACGACGCCACCGCGGCGGACCGCCGTCTGAGCGACGAGCAGAAGCAGAACCTGACGAACGAGCCCGCGCCGCCGACAGGCGCGGGGAAGCCGTTGCCCGAACCGAACGACGTCGGCGAGGATGGCTAAGTAATTCGCAGCGCGCAGATGCAGCGCAGCGCTCTGCGCCTGCCCCAGCACATTGGCATTCGTACAATGTTGAAGGCAACGCCACCACCGACACTGCGCTGCGTCCGGCGATAAGACACGTCGCCGTTCAACCGAAGCAAGGACGCTCATGCACGATCCTGCTCACTTCCTGCCGTCGTTCGTGTGGCGCGCGGCGCGCGACGGGACCATCCAGTATGCCAATCCGTGGGCGTCCCGCTATCTCGGCTTATCGTCCGATGATTTGGCCGGACGGCACTGGAAAGCCTTCATTCATCCGGATGACGAACGCACGGTTCTCGACGCGCTCAGGCAAATGCGCGACGGCGTGCTGCTTCGCAACGTCGACGTTCGTCTTCTGCGCGCGGACGGCGCGTTTCGCTGGCACACGCTGCACTTGCAGGCACGCCGCGACGAAGACGGCAAAATCGGCGATACAGTAGGCGTCGCGATCGACATTCACGAGTGCCGTCACGCCTGGGAACTGTACGAGGCAAGCGAGCGACGTCTGCAGGCGGCCTTCGCGGGCGCGCGCATGGGCGCGTGGGAATGGGACATGAAGGAGCGCGTCGTGCGCATGACGGCGCAACTCGCCGACCTCTATGCGTTTCCGCCCGGCACCGATTCGGTGATGCTCTCGGAGATATGGGACCGCGTTGCGCCCGATTATCGCGAGCCGTTTCAACGCAAGCTCGCCGATGCGTTGCGTTATGGCGGCCCGTTCGAATTCGACTTCATGCTGGACTGCCATCGCAATGGCGACCCTGCCTCGCGACGCTGGCTGCGCATGCGCGGCAATCCGGAGTTCGACGCGCAAGGCGTGCTGACGCGCGTGCACGGCGTGAGCTTCGATATCAGTCAGCAACGCGCCGACATGGAGCGTCTGAGCCTCAGCGAGCGCCGTTATCGCGCGCTGGTGGAATCGACCGGGGCGCTGGTATGGTCCGCCGATGCGAACGGCGAAATCCGGCCTTCGGGCGGCGAATGGGAGATGTTCACCGGCGAGCGGCGCGACCGGCTGTCGCGTTGGGGCTGGCTCGATTTCATTCATCCGGACGACCGCGAGCGCACGCATCACGCATGGCTGGAAGCGTTGCACCAGGGCGGCCCGCGCACGCTCACCTTCCGCATGTATCGCCGCGATGGTTCTTATCGCATGGTGCAGGCGCACGCCGCCCCGCTGTACGACGAGCACGGCAAGTTGCAGGAATGGTTCGGCACGACAACGGATGTCACGGCGCAATACGAAGCGCAAGCGGCAATCGAAGCGCGCAGCCTGCGCCTCACGGTTGCGATGCAAGCGGCGAAGATTCACATCGTCTCGCTGGAACTGGCGAACTGGACCATGCTGTTCGAAACGAGCGTCGAGCATCGGCCGGATCAGGCCGAGACGCTCACCTACGAAGCGGCGCTCGCACGCATTCATCCCGATGATGCCCCCGCTCTCGACCGCTATGTCCGACGCCTCGCTTCCGGCGACGATCCTCACGAGCAATTCGAGTTTCGCGTGCAGAACATGCACGGCGAACAGTGGATGCAGGGCAGCGCACTGCTTCAGCGCAGCAAGGACGGCAAGCCGCTGCGGATCATCGGCAGCCTGATCGACATCACCGACCGCAAGCAGATGGAGCTGGTCCTGCGTGAATCGGGCCGCCGCAAGGACGAATTTCTCGCCATGCTCGCGCATGAGCTGCGCAATCCGCTCGCGCCGCTGCGCACCGCCATCGCGCTGTTGCAAAAGGACGAGGACCTGTCCCCGCAGACCAACGACCTCGTCGAACTCATGAACAGGCAAGTCGAGCACATGACGCGCATCGTCGATGATCTGCTCGAAGTGTCGCGCATCACGCAGGGCCGCATCGCGTTGCAGCGCGAGCCGGTGCTGGTCGGGACCGCCGTTTATCATGCGGTGGAAGCGATCGCGAACATGGTCGAATCGCGCGGGCAGCACATACAGGTCGATGTCCCCGATGCAACCACATGGGTGTGCGGCGACGTCACGCGGCTTTCGCAGATACTCGTCAATGTGCTCAACAACGCGAGCAAGTACACGCCGGAAGGCGGCGATATCTCGGTGAGCGTGGACGCCGATCAGGACTGGGTTTCCATCGTAATCGCCGATACAGGCACCGGAATTTCGGGCGACCTGTTGCCGAAGGTATTCGAGCTCTTCTCGCAAGGCGAACGCACACTGGACCGCTCCAATGGCGGCCTCGGAATCGGGCTGTCGCTCGTCAAGAAGCTCGTCGAGATGCATAACGGGACCATCACGGTTCAAAGCCCCGGACCGGGGCTCGGCACCACCGTCAACGTGCGCTTGCCGCGTCTGCATCATCACGAGCGTCACTCAGCGCTCGCGCTCTCCGAAAGCAGTGCGCTGGAAACGCATGCCGCGCTGCGCATTCTTGTCGTGGACGATAACCGCGATGCCGCCGATTCTCTCGCGATGCTATGCGAATCCGAAGGACACGTTGCGCGCGTGGCGTATTCATCGGGAGAGGCGCTGTCCGCCACGCCGTTTCAGGCGGACGTGGCGTTGCTCGACATCGGCTTGCCCGATATCGACGGCTACGAACTCGCGCGACGCCTGCGGCGCAAAGGCGAGAGCGCGCCGCTTCTGATCGCCATCACGGGCTATGGACAGACCGACGACCGCTTGCGCGCGCAATCGGCGGGCTTCGACTATCACTTCGTGAAGCCGGTCAACGTGGAAAGCCTCCTCAAGCTGCTGTCGTCGCTCACCGTGACTCGACGCCCGGAACGCTGATTGCTTGCTAGCACGGCATCGCAACCAGAAGGAGGCACGCATGGCCGAGCAACACAAACCCGGTGAGAAAGTACAGACCTCGGGAATCTATCGCGTCGTGAAAGTAGGCGACGGCGGCTCCGCATTCGAGGTGACGTGCGTGGAAGGCGAGCACTTCCCGCCGACGAGAAGCGGCAAGGGCGCGCATTATGAACTCGTCCACGCCGCGACGCACTCGCACAAGCACGGCGAGCTCGGCAGCGCAGACAAGTGACGCTTTAGACGCTATGAAAACGGCGCGCGAGCGTCGTTTCTCACTCTTGCGAGGACAACGCGATGAACCCTGAACCCTCCGATCCGGTCGAGCGCGCGGACAAGCGCCGCGAGGCCATCGGCGAAGGCGAAGTCAAAGAAAAGCCGGACGGCACGATCGAACAGCGCGGACATGGCAGCATGGACCCGACGCTCGTTCCGAAAGGCAAGGACCATCCCGAACAGGGGCCTTATACGCCGGAGAACGATCATATCGACCCCGATGTCGATCCCGCTGCGAGCAGCGATCATCCGCGCAGCAAGCCGGATTCAGAAGCGTAAGCAGCGGCGCGGGCGCATGCAGCATAATGTGCGCTCGCCCATTTGCCCGACCGCATCATGCAGATTCTCGTCGATGCCGACGCTTGTCCCGCTGTCGTGAAAGACATGCTGTTTCGCGCGGGGCCGCGCGCAGCGATCAATGTGACGCTGGTGGCCAACCAGTTCCTTCGCACCCCGCCCTCGCCGTTTATCAAAGCCGTTCAGGTGCCTTCAGGTTTCGATGTCGCGGACGCGCGCATCGTCGAGATGGCCGCAGCCGGCGATCTCGTGATTACCGCCGATATACCGCTCGCAGCAGCGGTGCTCGCCAAAGGCGCACATGCCCTCGACCCGCGCGGCGAATGGTTCAGTCCGGACAATATCGAAGAACGCCTGACCATGCGCTCGGTGATGGACCAGTTGCGCAGCACGGGCGTCGCGACAGGCGGACCCTCGCCTTATAGCCCGCGCGATGGCAAACATTTCGCCGCTCAACTGGACAAATTTCTCGCGCGTCAGCGCGCCGTCAAACCGACGCAGTGATATTCAAGCGCGCGGACCTTCGTCTGTGCGGTCGGTCGTGCGGCGCTTGTCGGTTCCGTTATTGTTGAAATGATCGGGATACTCGGTGCCGACGAGCGCATCGTAACGGTCCGGTTGCGTCTTCACGATAGCTTGCAGCATCTTGATGAACGCATTGCCGTCCGGAAGGTTGTCGACGATCACGCGCGCCGTTCTGAGCGAGATGGATTCAGTCAGCGGCGGCGCTGTTCCGTCGTCGAGCTTGAAACGAAACCGGTGAATCTCGGCCGACGAAGCTTGCGGCGGCACTTCGTGCGAGACGATCGTTGCTTTCATATTCTTGGTCTGTCTTTCCTTAGCGTGAGATATTTAGCAAGAAGCAAACCACGTTGCGACGGCACGTGATCTGCTGAGTTGCCATTCAAGTCAATCAGCACGGAGGACACATGACGAGCGAGAGTTTTTCCTTCAAAGGCTACGACGTTACGGTGACCATTCAGCAGAACGATACGGGCGACTGGGTGCCGCAGATCGCAGCCCTGCGCGACGGGGCGCCTGCCGACCTGCCGGATGTCGAACCGACCGGCCCGAGCTGGGCGACGCGCGCGGAAGCCTTGCGCGCGGGCGTTGAGCGGGCTCATCGTCTGATCGAACGTTATGGCCTCGGCCACGACGATCAACATACCGATGGCGGCACGAAGCGCGAATTCTAGACGCTGGAACGCGGTATGCGTAATCGTCAGTCCCTAACCACGTTGCAAAGGAGTGAAGCAATGCCATCGTCCAAGCTCGGAAATTCGAACCCGACCAATCCGCGTAACGACCAAGGGAAGGCGCAAGGCCAACAGCAGCAGAATCAGCAGAAGCAGCCGATGCATCAGGGCGGCCAACGCCAGCCGTGATTGCGTCGAGTGGTGCAAAAGGTCCGCTCGCGCTGGCGTCGTAAAGCAGCGCGAGCGGATCGCATCTATTGCGTTCGCAGGAGACATGACTCATGAAAGCGCGGGCATTGATCGCGGCAATGGCTCTCTCTGTGTCGGGCACCGTGCTGGCTGCCGGGAGCGGCAGCGGAAGCCCGGGCGCCGGACCTTCGGTGAACACGTCGGCCGCAGGCCGCAGCGGCGCTGACCAGGGCCCCGCGTCCGCCATGCGGCCGCCCACGCCGGGTGGCGGCACCGGCGGCGCAGGCGACGGCATGCGATCGCCCGGACAAGGTTCCGCAGGCGGAATGCAGCCGATGCTGAGGAGCGGCAGCGGCAGCACGACCAATCAGCCCGGCGCGCCATCCACGACGAACGGCGGCGCTCAAGGTCAATAGACCGCCCGCAAGTTTGCTGCGGCATACTTCGTCAACGAGCCCGCTCGAGGCTCCAACGGAGACGTCATGCCCACCTTGCCCATCAGCCGTTTTCCCGTTCCGAACCCTGAAGCATGGCCCGACGACATACGCGAGCGCATACGCGAAGTGCAGGACAAGGCGGGCTTCGTTCCGAATGTATTTCTTGCGCTTGCGCACCGGCCCGACGAGTTCCGCGCATTCTTTGCCTACCATGACGCGTTGATGCTCAAGGAAGGCGGCCTCACCAAAGGCGAGCGCGAAATGATCGTGGTGGCCACGAGCGGCGTCAACGAATGCCTTTACTGCGTCGTCGCGCATGGCGCAATCTTGCGCATCTATGAAAAGAACGCGCTGCTGGCTGACCAGATCGCGGTGAATCATCGCAAGGCCGACATCACGCCGCGTCAAAAGGCGATGCTCGATTTCGCGCTGAAGGTCTGCCGCGAAGCCGGCGCCGTGGACGATGCCGATTTCGCCGCGCTTCATGCACACGGCTTCAGCGACGAAGACGTGTGGGACATCGCGGCCATCACTGCGTTCTTCGGCTTGTCAAACCGCATGGCGAATGTCACGTCGATGCGGCCCAACGACGAGTTCTACCTCATGGGGCGCGTGCCGAAGGGTTAACCCGAGCCTGCGATACCTGAAAATTTCTCAGCATGAGTTGAACCGAACCGCGTTGATCGCTGCGTCGAACGCGACGAAACTGCCTCCACACCGAACAAACCATGGAGACAGCAATGTTGCTCGACAATCGTGTAGTGATCGTGACCGGCGCGGCTTCGGCGCGTGGCATTGGCAAGGCGACGGCAAAGGCGCTTGCCGCGCAAGGCGCGCGCGTCGTCATTCTGGACCTGCGTGAAGCGGACGCGCAAAGCGCCGCACGCGATATCGGCGAAGAACACCTGGGCCTCGCATGCGACGTCACCGACAAGGACGCATGCGTCGCCGCCGCCAACGCGACCATCGAAAAATACGGCCGCATCGACGCGCTCATCAATAACGCCGGTATCACGCAACCCATCAAGACGCTCGAAATCAGCGCGGCGAATTTCGACGCCGTGATCGACGTCAATCTGCGCGGCACGCTTTACATGTCGCAAGCAGTCATCGGGCAGATGAAGAAGCAGCAGAGCGGCAGCATCGTGTGCATGTCGTCGGTATCGGCGCAGCGCGGCGGCGGCATCTTCGGCGGGCCGCATTACAGCGCAGCGAAGGCCGGCGTTCTGGGACTCGCGCGCGCCATGGCGCGCGAATTCGGCGCCGATCGCATTCGCGTGAATTCCATCACGCCGGGTCTCATTCAGACGGACATCACCGGCGACAAGCTCACGCCCGAGATGCGCGCGGACATCATCAAAGGCATTCCGCTCGGCCGTCTGGGCGATGCGGCCGACATCGCCAATGCGTGCCTCTTTCTCGCCAGCGATCTGTCGAGCTATCTCACGGGTGTCACGCTGGACGTCAACGGAGGCATGCTGATTCATTGATGTCGCGTGCGCCCGCCTCACGCGCAGGCGCATTCAGCGCACCCGGACTAACCGGGGCGTAACGAGTCATGGCAGGAGACAAACATGAAACCTCGCTTCACCGCGCCGCCGCTCGCGGCAGATATCTCGTCGTCGGCCGACACCGCCACTTTCGAAGCAAAGACCTATGCGAAGGTCGGACGCCGCCTCATACCCTTTCTGATGCTGTGCTATCTCGGCGCTTATCTGGATCGCGTCAACGTCGGCTTCGCGAAGCTGCAAATGCTTAATGATTTGCGCTTTTCCGAAACCATCTATGGCATCGGCGCAGGCATTTTCTTTCTCGGCTATTTCCTTTTCGAAGTGCCGAGCAACGTAATACTGCACAAGGTGGGCGCGCGCAACTGGCTCGCTCGCATCATGCTGACGTGGGCCGTCATCTCCGCGAGCTTCGTGTTCGTGAAGTCGCCGACCATGTTCTATATCCTGCGCTTCCTGCTCGGCGTGGCCGAGGCAGGCTTTGCACCGGGCGTCATTCTTTATCTGACTTACTGGTTCCCCGCCGCGCGCCGCGCCAAAGCGTTGTCGTTGTTCTTCATGGCGATCCCGCTCGCGGGCATTATCGGCGGGCCGCTCTCCGGTTACATCATGCATGCACTGCAAGGCGCGCACGGACTCGCGGGATGGAAGTGGCTCTTCATCCTCGAAGCATTGCCGTCGCTCGTGCTCGGCGTCGTGATTCTGTTCTATCTCGACAATGGCATTGCCAGCGCGAAGTGGCTCACCGATGCGGAAAAGACACTTCTCGCTCGCAATGTCGAGAAGGACAACGCGCAGAAGCTCGAACACGTGTCGATCCGCTCGTTCATCGGCGACCGGCGTCTGTGGCTCATGGCCGCGATCTATTTCTGCGTCGTGCTCGGTCAGTACGGCCTCACGTTCTGGCTGCCGACTATCGTGCGTCGTGCGGGCGTCGCAGACCCGCTGTGGGTCGGCATCTTCACCGCGATTCCGTATCTGTGCGCCATCATCGCGCTGCCGCTGATCGGGGCGAGCGCCGACAAGCACCGCGAGCGCCGTCTGCATCTCGCGATCCCCATGCTTGTTTCCGCCGCCGGCTTCGCCACCTTACCGATGCTTGGCAGCGTGGGCGCGTCGATCGTCTGCGTGAGCGTCGCCGCTGCGGGCATTCTCGCTTCGTCGTCGCAGTTCTGGTCGCTGCCTACTGCCGTGCTCGGCGGCATGTCGGCGGCCGCAGGCATCGCCGCGGTCAACTGCTTCGCCAATCTCGCGGGCTTCTTCTCGCCCGCCATCGTCGGCTGGCTCAACGATCTCACGGGCAAGTCCACGGCAGGCCTGATCTTTATCTCGGCTGCGGTCGTCGTCGGCGCGGCGCTGGTTTTCCTCGTGCCTGCTAAGACGGTCAATCGATAAGCATTACTACCTATCATCTCAAGGAGACGAACATGAGCAGTCCCGTTATCGAGGAGGTGACGCTCGCCGAGCGCGCCTATCGCATTCGCCGCAACGCCCTTTTGATGGGCGAAGTGCAGGGCCAGGGCTACATCGGTCAGGCATTGGATATCGCCGATGTATTGGCCGTGAGTTACTTCGGCGCGATGAACTACCGCCCCGAAGATCCCGATTGGGAAGCGCGCGACCGCTTCCTGCTTTCGAACGGTCACTACGCGATTGCGCTGTATGCGGCGCTCTTCGAAGCCGGCATCCTGCCGCAAGAAGAACTCGAAACTTACGGCAGCGACGACAGCCGTCTGCCGATGTCCGGCATGGCGAGCTATACGCCGGGCATGGAAATGTCGGGCGGCTCGCTCGGACAGGGTCTCACCATTGCCGTGGGCCGCTGTCTCGGACTCAAGCGCAAGAACTCGAAGTCTTTCGTCTATACGCTCTTCTCCGATGGTGAGCTCGACGAAGGCGCAATCTGGGAAGGCTTGATGTCCGCCGCGCACTGGAAGCTCGACAACCTGATCGCGATGATCGACGTGAACAATCAGCAAGCCGATGGCCCGTCGACGCAGATCATGGCCTTCGAGCCGCTGGTGCCGAAGCTCGAAGCGTTCGGCTGGTACGTGCAGCGCGTGAACGGCAACGATATCGACGCCGTGAAGGAAGCCTTCGACAACGCGCGCAATCTGCAGGAAGCGAAGCCGCGCATCATCGTATGCGATACGAAGATGGGCTGCGGCGTGCCGTTCCTCGAACAGCGTGAGAAGAATCACTTCATCCGAGTCGACGCGCACGAGTGGCAACTCGCGCTGGAAGCACTCGAATCGAGCCGGTAAGCAAGGAGAACAGAATGAGCACCATCGAAAAGAAGCCGCGTTTGAAGACCTCCGCGATGATCGCCTCGATCGCGAGCGAGGGACAAGTCACGCGTTCCGCGCCGTTCGGTCATGCGCTCGCCGAACTGGCGCGCACGAAGTCGAACGTGATCGGCATGACGGCCGATCTCGGCAAGTACACCGACCTGCATATCTTCGGCAAGGAATTCCCGGAGCGTTACTACCAGATGGGCATGGCCGAGCAGTTGTTGATGGGCGCGGCCGCCGGCTTCGCGCATGAAGGCGCGCAGCCGTTCGTCACGACGTATGCCGTGTTTGCGACTCGCCGCGCGTATGACTTCATTCACCAGACGATCGCGGAAGACAACCTCGACGTGAAGATCGTCGCCGCGCTGCCGGGTCTCACGACGGGCTACGGCCCGAGCCATCAGGCAGCCGAAGATCTCGCGTTGATGCGCGCGATGCCGAACATGACCGTCATCGACCCGTGCGATGCGCTCGACATCGAGCAGATGGTGCCGGCCATCGCGGCGCACAAGGGGCCGGTCTATGCGCGCCTCTTGCGCGGCAACGTGCCCGCCGTGCTCGACGAATACGGCTATCGCTTCGAGCTCGGCAAAGCGAAGATGCTGCGCGACGGTTCCGACGTACTCGTCGTTTCATCCGGACTACTGACGATGCGCGCGCTCGAAACCGCGAAGGCGCTGGGAGCGGATAACGTCGACGTGGCCGTGCTTCATGTGCCGACGATCAAGCCGCTCGACACCGAAACCATCATTCGTGAAGCGCGGCGCTCGGGCCGGCTTGTCGTGGTCGCGGAAAATCACACGGTGATCGGCGGTCTGGGCGAAGCGGTGGCGTGCGCACTGCTGAGCGCCGGCGTGACGCCTGCATTCAGACAAATCGCGCTGCCCGATGCGTTCCTCGATGCGGGCGCCTTGCCTACCCTGCACGACCGCTACGGCATCTCCACGAACGTGATGGCGAGCACCATCAAGGGCTGGCTCGACTAGGGCGCGCTGCGGCCGCGCGCAGGCTTTCTCGCGCGCGGCGCTTCCTTTCCGGCAGGCGCGTTCGCGCCTGTCATCTCTTCCATCCACGAAAGCGTGTCGACGTACGCGAGGAAATGCTGCAAGTATTCCGGCGAAGCCTCGCGCATCAAAGCAAGCGAACGATGCACGAGGCTGCTCGAATTGAGCGGGCCCGCGTTCTTCGGCACCTTCTGCTGCGACTCCCGCAACTGCCGCTCGGCGCTGACTTTCGACCAGACGCCCCGCAAATACTCCAGCAGTTCTTCATGCGACGGATGCGTGGCCGCGTGACGGGCCATGTCGTCGAGCAACACGGCAAGCGGTCCTTTCGGCGCATGCGCTGCAACGGCTTGCCGGGCGGTTGCCTGCGCGACCGTATCCGCGTAGTCGTTCAAGAGCGATGACAGGCGCGCGTCGATGATGCGTCTCGCCTCGCCTCCGTGCGTCATGGCGCGCCGCGCCAGCGCCTCGATGAAGCGATAACGCACGGGATTGACGCGATGCTCGCCGCGCGCGCGCCATGCGTCCAGCATCGCGCGGGCATTCATGTCGTCATCCACGGGGCTTCACCAGCGAGTTCGTCGGACGCGGCACAGCGGATATTTCGACGCGGCGATTCTTAGCGCGGCCTTCGTCGTCGGCATTCGAACTGACGGGCTGCTCGGAACCGAAGGCCGCCGCGAATACCGATGACGGCGCGACGCCTGCATCGATCAAAGCGCGCGTCACGGTCAACGCGCGCTTGGCCGACAGCTCCCAGTTATCCGCGAACCGGCGATTGCCTTCGCGAACCTGCTGGTCATCGGCGAAACCGCTCACCATCAGAACCTGATCGTGCGTGCCGAGATACGCGGACAGCGGCCCGGCGAGGCTCTTGAGCACATCACGTCCCTGCGGTTGCAGTTGATCCGAGTTGAGCGCGAACAACACGTTCCCGCTGATCCCGATGCGCCCGTTTACGAGCGTCACGCGCCCGGACGCAAGCGGTCCGGCGAGCGCCTGTTCCAGCGTCTTGCGCCGCTGCGCTTCCTGTTGCCGTTCTTTGACGGCCTGTTCGAGCTTGGTGGAAAGCTGCAACTGCACGCCGATGACCGCGACGAGTATCAGCACGAACGCGCCGAGAAGCACCGACATCAAGTCCGCGAAAGCCGCCCAGATGGGCGCGGCGCTTTCGATGCCGCCATCGAGTTCTTCGTTCATGCGCGCGCTCCGTCCAACTCACGCTGTCCGGCGATGCGTTGCAAGTCTTCGACGATCTGCTTCTGCGACATCACGCTCAGGTCGATGACTTCGCGCGCCTGCGCGACGTAATACGCAAGCTGCTCGTCGCTGCGCGAGAGCGTCTTGTCGAGCGCCGTTTCGACGCGCTGCAAATGCGTGACGAGCGTCTCGTTCGCCGCGCCGAAGGACTCGACGGCCGCGCCCAACGCTTCGCCGAGGCTCGCCACTTCGACAGCGCTGCCGGTGACCTGCGCGGCCACCGCGCTGATCTTCGCGCCTTCGCTTTCGATCTTGTCGCTGAATTGCGAGCCTGCGCGCGAGAGCAGATCCGCCGACGTGGAGATGAGCGCATCGACGGCCGTGCGTTGTTCGGTGGACGCCAGATTCACCGCATCGAGCAGCGTGTGCAGCGTGGCGAGCAGGCGGCTGCGCTCCTCCAGCATGGCGGTGTCGCGCACCATCGAATCAGAGAGCATCTGCCGCATTTCCGCGACCACTTCAGCCGCGGCCTTGGGCGCTTGCGATGCAGCCTGCATGAGCTTTTCGATTTCAGCGATGAGACCGTTCGCATGCGAGCGCGACGCGTCCGACATCTCGCTCGCCGTGCGCGCGAGCGTGTCGCAGATCTCCTGCTGACGGCGCTCGACGAAGGTGCTCGTCTGCTGCCATTCGTCGCGCAAGGTCGCGGATACCGCGCCGAGGGCTTCGGTCCACGCGTTCAGGCGAGCATCGTTGTTCGAAGCGAGCGCTGCAGCGAGCTTCGCATGGGCTTCATCGACTGACTTCACTAGCGATGCGGAATGCACTTCAAAGCGTTCGGTTGCCTCGTTCAGAGCGCCTCGATGCTGCGCGGCGAGTTGCTCGCCCGCCTGCTGCTGCGCGGCAAGCGCGCTGCGCCAGGCGTCCGACATGCCAGCGGATGTGCTGTCGAGCCGCGACGACATCCCTTCGAGCAAGTCGCTCGCGCGTGCCTCGAAACGGCTCGCGAAGCCATCGAGCGAAACGCCTGTCTGCGTGGCGAGCGCCGCGCTCGTCTGCTCGTGCTTCACGACCGACTCATTCAATGCGGCGGCGATCTTCTCGACGCAAGCATGCAATTCGGTCGTTACGCCGTTGATGTGCGTCGCCATGCCGGCGGCCAGATTCTGCGAGCGCTCGTCCACGGCTTGCGCGAAACGATCCAGCGAAGCACCCGTCTGCGCGACGAGCGCCGCGCTCGCCTCTTCGTGTTTGAGAAGCGTTGCGTCGAGTCCGTCCGCTGTCTGCTTCATGCGCGACGACACGTCTTCCACCAGCGTCGAAGATCGTTGTTCGAAGCCTTGCGCGAAGCGTTCCAGCGACGCATTCATCTTGTCGACGAGCGCCTCGTTGGACGCCTGATGCCCTTGCAGCGAGCGATCCCAGATACCGGCGATCTTCTGCGCGGAAGCCTCGAAGCCGTTCGACAAGCCATCCAGTTGTCGCCCGACAGCCTGTTCGATGCTGCCGTGCAACGCCTTCGTTTCGCGTGCGATGCCGTCCATCGTCGCCTGCATCACGGGCTGTAATGCGGCGCTCGCCGCGCGCGCGCTATCGGCCACGCTTTGCTTCAACGACAGTTCCACCGAGGTGGCAAGGCGCCGGTACGCCGTCTCCGTGTTCGCATGAAACGCGGCCTGATTCGCCAACTGCCGCTCGTTCGCGGCGACGCTCTGCTGTTCGATGGCGCTCATCATCGCGTGAAGACGATCGACGAGCTTCGGCATGATCTCGGTCTGACGTTGAAGCAATCGGAACGTCGCTTCGCGTTGATGCGTCTGCGTGAAGGGCCGCAGCGTCGTCGCGGTCTTCATGTCGAGCAGTTGCGTGACGTGCAGGCGTTCGCGACGGCATAGCGTGGAAAGCAGCCCGAGCATCGCGGAGGTCGCGACGCCCGCTATCGACGTGCCGAACGCGAAGCCGAGGCCCGTCACCGGCGCGGCGAGCGATGCGCGGATAGCCGCGAGATCGGTCGAGCTTTCGAGCGCGGCGCCTGTGCCGCGCAGCGTCGCGACCATGCCGAGCAGCGTGCCCAACATGCCGAGCAGGACGAGCAAGCCCGCGAGATACGGCGCGAGCGCAGGACCGGGCAACACAGTGCGTTCGCCTTCTACGCGCGAACGCACCGCATTGCGCAGATTCGCCGGCACTTGTTCGAGCCACGATGCAAGGCTCGGCGGCGTCGCATTCAATGCGCCGACTGCGGTGGCCAGCTCGCGCGTTGTTTGTTGATAGCGCTGCAGTTCCGACGCGCCCACGAGATAGCACGCGCCGATCACGAGCGTGACGGCGAGCGCGAGCGCATTCGAGCCGATATAACCAATGGCTATACCGCAGACGGCCAGGAGGCCCACGAGAAAGACAGCTACATTCAGAAGGTAACGGGGCATAGCGTTCAGTGAGCGGTTTGACATGCCGCGAGCAAACCATCGACCGGTTGGAAACGTACGTGCAGTTCGGCGCGCAGGACGCTTTGCATGTCCTGTTCGAAGACGCCGAGCCATGCGGATGCGTCGTCGGAAGACGCCTGATGCGCGCTGCGCATGCGCTGGAAATGCTTGCCGAGGAGCGCCGGCGCTTGCGCCAGCAGCGCGCGTTCGCGCGCGGCGAGCGCCTGTTCCATCACGGCATCGACGACGGCAAGCCGCGCCATGCGCGTCGACTTCGCCGCCAGCGTCGCGCGCACGCGAGCGCGTAGCGCGCCGATCTCGGATTCCATCGCCTGTTGCAGCGACAGATACCGCTGTCGGTAGACGGCGTAGTCCACGGCCAGATCAGGAGGCGGCGCCTGCACCGGCGCGCGTCGCCGGTGAGCGCCCGGAGCGTTGCCCTTGTCGCCGACGATGGCACTCGTCAGCGACGCACGCACGCGCGCGCAGGCCGCTTCTTCCACGTCCGATGCGGATCGCACGCCGGGAATGGCGGGCGGATCGCCGCTAAGCGCGGTGGACAACGCGATCGCGTCGGTCCAGCCGAGCCACTGGCTCAGACGGTCCGACAGCGAGGAACCGGGTGCGTGAACATCGAGATCGGCGAAACGCGCGAGCAGGCGCACGAGCGCCGGCCCGCTGATCGCCGTGCGCGTGGGGGCTTGCACGATAACACCGCAGGCAAAAACCCGTTAGTTTACACGGTGACGGGCGTCTGCCTAGTTTGGAGGCGTTTTTGTCATTCTTTGCGGCTTCTCGACGCCCGCAGCCCGTATCGTTCAGACCGCGCGCTTGCTGCGCCTGAACTGGTCGAACAGCACGGCGAGCAACAGAATGCCGCCGCGAATGAGGTATTGATAGAACGTCGGGACGTTGAGCAGGCTCATCGCGTCCTGCACCGCGCCCATGATGAGCACGCCGACGAGCACGCCCGAGATCGTCGCGACGCCGCCCGTCAGCGACACGCCGCCCAGCACGCACGCGGAAATCACGCCGAGTTCGAGCCCGACCGAGGTCTTCGGGTCGCCGAGACTCATGCGCGAGGCGAGCATGACGCCTGCGAAGCCGGTCACGAGCCCTTGCAACACGAACACGGTGATCTTGATGCGCGTGACCGGCAGGCCCGCGAGCACGGCCGCCTCGCTGTTGCCGCCGACGGCCAGCACGTTCTTGCCGAACACCGTCTTCTTCAGCAGGAAGCCGAACACGACGAAGCCGACGATGTTGCTCCAGATCGGATACGAGATGCCGAGGAACGAACCGCCGCCGAGATCGAAGAACCGCTCTTCGGAGATCATTACGGCGTCGCCGTTGGACGTGAGGAACGCGAGACCGCGCACCGCTTCCATCATCGCGAGCGTCGCGATCAGCGAGTTGATCTTGAAGCGCGCGATCAGCACGCCGTTCACGAGTCCGACCGCGCCGCCCGCGAGAATGCCCGCCGCGACGCCGAGCATGACGCTATGCGTCGCGGTGATGACGGTCGATGCCATCACCCCCGCGAACGCGACGATGGAGGCCACCGAGAGATCGACTTCGCCGAGCGCGAGCACGAACATCATCGTGACCGCGATCGAGCCGATCAACGTCACCGAGAGCAGCAGCCCCTGAATATTGCGGGGCGTGAGAAAGCCCGGCACCGTGACGGAGAGCACCGCGAACAGCACCAGGAACACCACGACGATGCCCGACTTGTTGATGAGGTCCCACATGCGCGCCTGCGAGGGCGCAATGGGCGCTTGAGCATCGCTCGTGGAGGAAGTGCCTGGAGTTTGCATGGCTTGGCTCTAATTCGTTTCGTCTTTCCGGGGCCGCCGCTGGGGTCAGCAGTCAGCGGGGCAATGCGAGCTTGATCAGTTCGTCCGGCGTCGCCTGCGACTTCGGCAGCGCGCCGGCAATGCGTCCTTCTTTCATCACGATGATGCGATCCGACACGCCGATCACTTCGGCCAGATCGCTCGATACGAGAATCACCGTGCGTCCCGCTTCGGCGAGCTCATACAAAAGGTTATAGATCTCGGCACGCGCGCCGACATCGATGCCGCGCGTGGGCTCGTCCATCAGGAACACGTCGATGCGTTCCGCGAGCCAGCGCGAAAGAATCACCTTCTGCTGATTGCCGCCCGACAGCGTGCCGATAGCGGTTTCGCCGCTGCGCGTCTTGATTGCGAGCTTCGCGATGTATTCCTGCGCGAGCGCGCGCTCGCGGCGTGCATCGAGCAGGAAGCGCGCGGGGCTGAAATGACGGCGCGCGCTGATGTTGAGGTTGTCCGCGACGGACGCGATCGCGACGATGCCTTCCTGCTTGCGGTCTTCGGGGCACAGCGCGATGCCCGCGCGCACGGCATCGCGCGGGCTCGCAAACGACACGCGCTTGCCTTTGAGTTCGACGTGCCCTTCGCTCGCTTTCGTCGCGCCGTAGAGCAGCTTCATCAATTCGGAACGCCCTGCGCCGACGAGACCGAAGAAGCCGAGAATCTCGCCGCGCCGCGCGCTGAACGACACCGGCTCGGAAAGGCCTGGCCCGAGCAACCCCTTTGCCTCGATCATCACGTCGCCGGCTTCGCGCGAGCGATAACCATAGACGTCCGCGATCGAACGGCCGACCATGCACGCGATCAGCCGGTCGCGCGAAAGGCCTGCGACGGATTCGAAGGTCTCGATGCGCCGGCCGTCGCGGAACACGGTCACGCGGTCGCACAGTTCATACACTTCGTCCATGCGATGCGTGACGTAGATGATCGCGCGTCCGTCGGCGCGAAGCGCGTCGATGATGCGGAACAGTTGCTTCGTCTCGCGCGCGGAGAGCGAGCTCGTCGGCTCGTCGAACGCGATCACGCGCGCATCGCGCATCAACGCCTTGCCGATCTCGATCATCTGCCGCTGGCCGATCGAGAGGTTCTTCACCGGCGTGCGCGGATCGATCCGTTCGCCGAGTCGTTCCAGTTCGGCCATCGCGCGTTTGACGAGCGCGCGTTCGTCGAGCACGCCCGCGCGATTCGGCAATTGCCCGAGCATCAGGTTCTCGGCCACCGTCAGTTCCGGCACGAGGTGCAGTTCCTGATAGATGATCGCAATGCCCGCAGCAATCGCCTCGCGCGTCGTCGTAAAGCGGTGTTCCGCGCCATTGAGCTTCAGCGTTCCCGCTTGCGGCTTGTTGACGCCCGAAAGCACCTTGAGCAAGGTGGATTTGCCCGCGCCGTTCTCGCCCATCAAGCCGTGCACTTCGCCCGCGCGCACCGACAGCGACACGCCGTCGAGCGCGCGCACGCCCGGGAAGCTCACAGTGATGCCGTCGAGTTCCAGGTATGCGCCGCGCTCGCCGTGCGCCGGGGCGAGGGTCACGTCGTCCGTCGTCGTATCCATGCGTGCTTAGATACCGAGTTCGGTACGCACGGACTTCCAGTTCTCACGCGTCATCAGCTTGCCCGTGGTTTGCGTGTCGGCGGGCGGCTGCTTGCCGCTGCGAATCCAGTCGACGAGATTCTGCGCGCTTTGCTTGCCGTGGTTGGTGGAGCTCACCGCGATGGTGCCGAAAAAGCCCGTCTGCTCTTTCTTCTGGAACTCGGCGAACGCTTCGCCCGCGCCGTTGATGCCCACGCCGATCACATCCGCCGAAGGAATATGCAGCTGTTCCGTGGCGCGAACGCCGCCCAGCACGGACTCTTCGTTCAGCGCGAAGATCACCCACTTCTTGATGTTCGGATGTTGCGCGAGCACCGGCGATGCCGCGTTGAAGCCGCCTTCATCGTCCGTGGTCTTCTGCGGCGCGTCGAAGATGTTTTCCTTCTTGAAGCCGTTCGCGACGAGCGACTGCGTGGCGCCATCGGTGCGCAGCTTCGCCGTCGGAAGTTCGTAGTCCGTAATACGCAGCGCTCCGACTTCTTCCGGCTTCCAGCCGCGGCGCTTCATTTCGCCGGCAATGGCATCGCCGACCTGATTGCCGATCTTGAACGCCGACATGCCGAGGTGCGGCACGTTCGAAAGCGGCTTGCCCGACGAATCGACGAGCTGGTCATCGACCGAAACGAACTTCATGTTGTAGCGCTTCGCGCGCGCGGCGATGGCCGGTCCCAGGCGCACGTCCGGCGCGCAGATCACGAAGCCCTGCGCGCCTTGCGCGCCGAGGTTGTCGATGGCCGCGAGCACTTTCTCGCCATCCGGCGTGCCGATGTTCACCGACGTGAAGTTCTCTTTCTGTCCCAGCGCGGTCGAAGCCTTCTGCTCGTTGATGAACCATGCCTGCTCCGGCATCTTCACGAGGAAGCCGATCTTGAGCGGCTCGTCGGCTTGCGCCGCGCCGTGAAGCGCGAAAGGCGCGACGCACATCGCGGCCATGATGGCGCGCAAGGTCAGGCGGCGAATTTGTTGGTTCATGACGTGTCTCCTTGGTCTGGCTTTTGTTGGTGAATGTCGTTTGATTTAGCGGCCGAATGGCTCGGTTTCCACGTGTTTGCCTAACAGAAATGCGTCCGCGACGAGCCTGAGCGGACGCACGTCCACATCGCTCTCGCCCCGTTCGATCAGTTCGCGGAACCGCTCATACAGCGCCGGATACTCGCGCTCCGGTCCGAGCGAAACGGCTTCGCCCGCGATCGACAGGCGCTTGCCGCCCTCGCGGATCGACAAACGGCCGCCGTCCGTATCGACATCGATGTCCCACTCCTCGACCGGGCCATGACGCCAGTCGAACGACGCGCGCACCGGCGCGCCGTTCGTATCGACGCAATCGAGCTCGGCGGCGATGGGCGTTGCGGTATCGCGCGGAATGGTGAGCGTCGCCGCGCGCAATGCGATCTCGCGCGGCAGGATGCGCGTGACGATGGAAAGCGCGTTGATGCCCGGATCGAACACGCCGAGGCCGCCCGGCTCCCAGATCCATTGCTGGCCCGGATGCCAGCGTCGCACGTCTTCTTTCCAGCGTATTTCGACCGCGCGCACCGCGCCCGCTTCCTTCGACGCAAGCCACGCACGCGCCGGCTCCACAGCGCTCGCAGCGCGCGAATGCCAGCTTGCGAAGAGCGTGCGGCCATGCGTTTGCGCGATGTCGCGCAATGCCTCGACTTCGCTCACGCTCGCGCCCGGCGGCTTTTCGAGCATCACATGCTTGCCCGCTTCGAGCGCGGCGCGTGCCTGCGCAAAGCGCACTTGCGGCGGCGCGCAGAGCGATACCGCATCGAGCGACGGCTCGGCGGCGAGCAACGCATCGAGGTCCGCGTAATTGCGCACGCCGTCGACGCTCGCGTTGCGGCTCGCGCATGCGACGAGCTCGAAGCCGGGCTGCGCGGCAATGGCGGGCAGATGCTGGTCGCGCGCGATCTTGCCGATCCCCGCGACGGCGAGTTTATATGCCGATGTCATGCGTATCCTCGTGGTCAATGCGAGTGGCGTGGCACCGCTGCTCCGCGCTTGCCGACGAGGAAGTCCAGGTCGCAACCTTCGTCTGCCTGAAGAACGTGATCGACGTACAGGCGCTGATAACCGCCATCGCCATGCACGCGCGGCGGCACGCGACCGCTCATGCGGCTCGCCAGCTCTTCGTCGCTGATGTCGAGATGCAGCGTGCCCGCATCGCAGTCGAGCTCGATCCAGTCGCCATCGCGCACGGCGGCAAGCGGACCACCGGCCGCCGCTTCCGGCGCGACGTGCAGCACCACCGTGCCGTAAGCGGTGCCGCTCATGCGTGCATCGGAAATACGGACCATGTCCTTCACGCCCTGGCGCAACAGCTTCGGCGGCAGACCCATGTTGCCGACTTCGGCCATGCCGGGATAACCCTTCGGTCCGCAGTTCTTCATCACGAGCACGCAGTCCTTGTCCACATCGAGCGATTCGTCGACGATGCGCTCCTTATAGTGTTCGAGGTTCTCGAACACGACCGCGCGTCCGCGGTGCTTGAGCAGTTCGGGCGTCGCTGCCGACGGCTTCAGCACGGCGCCGCGCGGCGCGAGATTACCGCGCAACACGCGAATGCCGCCATCCTGAATGAGCGGGTTGCTCAGTTCGCGAATCACTTCATCGTTCGTATTTGGCGCGTTCTTCACGTTCTCCCAAAGCGATTTGCCGTTCACCGTCAATGCATCGGGATGCGGCAACAGGTTCGCTTCGCCCAGGCGCCTCAGCACGGCGGGCAGGCCGCCCGCGTAATAGAACTCTTCCATCAGGAAGCGGCCCGAGGGCATCAAGTCCACGATGGTCGGCGTGTCGCGACCGATGCGCGTCCAGTCTTCCAGTTCGAGCGGCACGCCGATACGGCCTGCAATCGCCTTCAGGTGAATGACCGCGTTCGTCGAGCCGCCGATAGCCGCGTTCGTGCGGATCGCGTTCTCGAATGCTTCGCGGGTCAGAATCTTCGACAACGTGAGGCCTTCGAGCGCCATCTCCACGATGCGAATGCCCGACATGTGCGCGAGCACGTAGCGGCGCGCATCCACGGCCGGGATCGCCGCGTTGTGCGGCAGCGATGTGCCGAGCGCCTCGGCCATGCAGGCCATCGTGGAAGCGGTGCCCATCGTGTTGCAGGTTCCCGCCGAACGCGACATGCCGCCTTCCGCCGAGAGGAACTGATGCAGGTCGATCTCGCCCGCCTTAAGCGATTCATGCAGTTGCCACACGGCCGTGCCCGAGCCGATGTCCTTGCCATTGAGCTTGCCGTTCAACATCGGCCCGCCCGTCACGACGATAGCGGGCACGTCGCAACTCGCCGCGCCCATCAAGAGCGCGGGCGTGGTCTTGTCGCAGCCGGTGAGCAGCACGACTGCATCGATCGGATTGCCGCGAATGGCTTCTTCCACGTCCATTGCCGCGAGATTGCGCGTGAGCATCGCGGTCGGGCGCAGATTCGATTCGCCATTGGAAAACACGGGGAATTCCACGGGAAAGCCGCCCGCCTCGTAGACGCCGCGCTTCACGTGTTCGGCGATCTTGCGAAAGTGCGCATTGCACGGCGTGAGTTCAGACCACGTATTGCAGATGCCGATGACCGGCCTGCCGTCGAACTCGTGATCGGGAATCCCTTGATTCTTCATCCAGCTTCGGTACATGAAGCCGTTCTTGTCGGCGGTGCCGAACCATTCTTGGGAGCGCAGCTTGGGCTTCGATGCCGACATGTGTTTCGTCCTGGTTCATAACGCGATTGCCGCGAAGTCTATGAGGGCGCGTGATAATCTACTAATGAATTGTTCGACGCCATCGATACCCGAAACGGCATTCGTAGAAACCCCTAAAAATGTTGCTGAATTCGACCCCCTGGTACATCCGCAGCCGGCTCAAGACGCGGCAGTTGATGCTCGTCGTCGCGCTCGTGGAGGAAGGCAACATTCATCGCGCGGCGGCCGTGCTTCATATGACGCAACCGGCCGCGTCGAAGCTCTTGCGCGAACTGGAAGAAACGCTCGGCGTGACGCTTTTCGAGCGTGAACCGCGCGGCATGCGCGCCACGCTGTACGGCGAAGCCATCGTGCGTCACGCGCGCGCGGTGCTCGGCAGCCTCGATCAGGCGCAGGAAGAACTCGTCGCGCTGAAGACGGGCCGGCTCGGGCATGTGGCGATCGGCGCGATCACGTCGCCGGGCGTGCGGCTCTTGCCTGCCGCTGTCGCTTCGGTCAAGCGGCAGCATGCGGATATCCGCATCTCCGTCGAGATCGATACCAGCAACGTGCTGCTCGAGCGCCTCGCGCAGGACAAGCTGGATATCGTCATCGGAAGGCTTTCAGTCGAACACGACAAGCTGCGGCTTCGTTACGAACCGCTGACGGGCGAACCGGTGCGCGCGCTCGTGCGTGCCGGTCATCCGCTGCTGAACGCGCCGGCGTTGACGCTCGCCGACGTCCAGCCGTGCGAATGGCTCGTGCCGCCGGCGGGCAGCGTATTGCGGCATCGCTTCGAACTGATGTTTCAGCGCGCCAGTCTGCCGCCGCCGTCGAACGTGGTCGAGACGGCAGCAATTCTTTTCATCACGCGCCTCTTGGAGCAGAGCGACATGATCGCGGTGCTCGCGGAAGACGTGGCGCTTTACTATGCGCAGCACGGCATGGCCGCGGTGCTGCCCTTGCCGATGGAATGTCAGATGGACGACTTCGGCATCGTCACGCGCGCCGACCGTCTCTTTGCGCCCGCCACGAGCGTGATGGTCGATGCGCTGCGCGCCACTGCCGCCGACGTGTACGAGAGCGCATCGCGCTAGGGTTTCGTCTTTCCGTCTGCCAGCGCCGTCACGATCGCATAGGCGGCTCGCACGCGATCCGCGTTCGGTATGTTCTTGTTGCCCAGCATGACGATGCCCACATGCTTCGCCGGAACGAAAGCGACGTACGCGCCAAAGCCGTTGGTCGAGCCGGTCTTGTTGATCCAGACGTCGCCGCGCGGCGCTTGCGGCGGGTCGATGCGCTCGGCGGCGTGGCCATCGACGATCATCGAGGGGCCGTTGCCATCGAGCAAGGCGGTCAGCGGCGCGGGATACGGATACTGTTCCCAGACGAGGTCTTGCGTCATCGGTCCCGACTGGAAGTACGCCGTATGCGTGGCCGTGATCGCGCTCTGCAGCGTGGCATCGACATGCGCGGCGTCATTCATGTTGGCTTGCAGGAAGCGCGTCATATCCTCTGCCGTCGATCGCACGCCGTACGCTTCGGATGCAAGCACGCCCGGATTCATGCGCACGGGCTTGCCGTCCTTGGCATAACCTTCGGCATAGTCGCCCATGCGAGCGGGCGGCACCTGCATATAACTATGGCTCATGCCTAGCTTCGCAAAGATGCGTTGCTCGATGAGCGTGTCGAAATCCTGCCCCATGCTTTTTGCCGTGATAAGTCCGAGCGTGCCGATGCCCGGATTCGCATACGTCCTGTAAGTGCCCGGCGCATGGCGCGGTTTCCAGCCCTTGAAGTACTGCATGAGTTGCGCGTTGTCGTGGACTTCATCGGGCACTTGCAAGGGCAAGCCGCCCGGCGTGTGCGTGCCGAGATTCAAGAGCGTCACGTCGTCGCCGAACGCGCTGCCGCGCAACTCGGGCAAGTACTTGCCGACCGAATCGCTCAGTGAGAGATGCCCGGTCTCCTGCGCATACGATGCGAGCGTAGCGGTGAACGTCTTGCTGATCGAGCCGAGTTCGAACAAGGTGTCGCGCGTAACGGGCGTGCCGCTTTCCTTGGAAGCCACGCCGTAATCGAAGACGTAAGGCTTGCCTTCCACGACGATGCCTATTGCCATGCCCGCGATGCCGTCGCGCGCCATCAAGGGCATGACGGTCTCATCGACGATGTGCTTGATGTCATCACGGCTCATGCTCGCCGGCTGACTGAAGACGGATAACGAGCACGTGGAAAGGAGAGCCGCTGCGAACAGCGTTTGGAGTTTCATTGTTCAAGTCCTTTGCTTCTGGTACGGGAGCATACTGAATCTTTGGCCGAAGCGGCCGCGCGCCGTGGCGAGACCATCCGCCCTTTCCGCGTCCGCCACAATCGCGCGTGATTCGCCGCTCCCCTCTCAACGCAAGCAAGCGAAGAAACATAAATTGATAGCACGCTAACGAATAAAACAATCGCTATAATCCCGGCCCATGACTCCCATTGATCTTTTGCGCCGGTCAGTCAGTAGCACGCTCGTGCTGGCAGCGCGCCGCTGGCGGCGCACGAGCCACGGCGTGCTCGCGTCGTATGGCGTATCGGAGGCGTGCGCGGTGCCGTTGCTCACCGCGAACCGGCTTGGCGAAGCGGTGCGGCAGGTCACGCTCGCCGAGCACGTCGGCATCGAAGGACCGTCGCTCGTCAGATTGCTGGACCAGTTATGCGCGGCCGGCCTCGTGCGGCGCGACGAAGATCCCGAGGACAAGCGCGCCAAGACCATCACGTTGACGGACGAGGGCCGCGCCGTGACCGCGCGCATGGAAGAGCGTCTCGTCTCGCTGCGCGCCCGCTTGCTCGAGGACGTGAGCCGCGAAGATCTGGAAACCACGCTGCGCGTGCTCAATGCATTCACGGCTTCTCATGCGTCGCTCGATGCACAGGCAGTCACGGCGGCGCTCGCGAGCAACAAGAGCCGGGCCGACGCGCCATGAAGTTCGCATCCGCACGCGAGTGGCTCTTCTCGGCCAAGACCTTCGCCGCCGCGATGATCGCGCTATACATCGGCCTCGCGCTGGAATTGCCGCGTCCTTATTGGGCGATGGCCACGGTCTATATCGTCTCCAACCCGTTCGTCGGCGCGACGCGCTCCAAGGCGCTGTATCGCGCGCTCGGCACCGCAATCGGCGCGGCGGGCGCGGTAGTGATCGTGCCGCCCTTCGTGGAATCGCCGTTCCTATTCAGCGTGATCGTCGCGCTGTGGACAGGCACGCTGCTATTTCTCTCGATGTTCGACCGCACCGCGCGCAGCTACGTCTTCCTGCTCGCGGGCTACACGCTGCCGATGATCGCGCTGCCCGCCGTGACGAATCCACCGGCTGTCTTCGATCTCGCCATCTCGCGCACCGAAGAGATTCTGCTCGGCATCGTGGTGGCGAGCATCGTGGGCAGCGTGGTTTTTCCGAGCCGTCTCGCGCCCACGCTCGTCGAACGCACCGATGCCTGGTTTCGCGATGCCGCGTTCTATGCGAGCGAAACGCTCTCGGGCCGGCTCGCGGGTGCCGCGATATCCGCGTCGCGTCAGCGGCTCGCCGCGACCGTCAACGGCCTCGAAGTGCTGCTGAGTCAGCTCACGTACGATCACGCACGGCCCGATATTGTCCGGCGCGCGCGCGCATTGCAGGGCCGCATGCAGATATTTCTGCCGCTGATTTCGTCGCTGGCCGATCCGCTCGTCGAACTGGTCGACAAGCGCGGCACGCATCCGCCAGGACTCAAAGCGTTGCTCGCCGATGTAGGCAAGTGGATGTCGCTCCCCGCGCCGCAGATTCACGACGCCGCCGAGTCCGATCGCGAGCCGAACGCGTTGCGTGAACGCATCGCAGCGATGCGGCCATCGGCGCAGGCGCTCGCGAGCGAAGACGGCGCGTTGCTGTCTAGCGCGCTGTGGCGTCTTTCGCAGGTCATCGACGTATGGCAGGACATTCGCACGCTGCGCGCCGCGATGCTGCATGACGAACACGACTGGCGTCCGCGCTTTCGGCACTGGCGGCTCGGCGGCACCGAGCGCTTTTTCGATCGCGGCATGATGCTGTTTTCGACGGGCGTCGCGGTCAGCGCGATCATCGTCGCGTGCGCGTTGTGGATCGAATCGGGCTGGGCCGACGGCGCGGGCGCGGTCACGCTCGCCGCCGTCGCGTGCTGCTTCTTCGCGGCGCTCGACGAACCCGCGCCGCAAGTGTTCGTCTTCTTTCTGGCGACATGCATGAGCGTGGTGTTCGCGGGGCTCTACGTGTTCGCGGTGCTGCCGCACGTGCATGACTTTCCGATGCTCGTCGTCATCTTCGCGGGGCCGTTCCTCGTCGTCGGCACGTTGATTCCGCAGCCGCGCTTCACGCTCATCACCATGCTCGTCGCGGTGAATACGGCCACGTTCATCAGCATTCAGAGCGCGTACGAAGCGGACTTCTTCGTCTTTCTCAACAGCAATCTCGCGGGCGTCGCCGGGCTTCTGTTCGCGTTCGTGTGGACGCGGGTGACGCGGCCCTTCGGCTCGGAACTCGCGGTCGCGCGGCTCACGCGCTCGGCATGGCGCGATATCGTCGCGTGTTCTTCCACGGCGACGCTCGACGATCAGCGCAATCTCTACTCGCGCATGCTCGACCGCCTGATGCAAGTGCTGCCGCGCCAGGCCTCGACGGATTCGCACCGGCATCCGTCCATCGAGAGCTTTCGCGATTTTCGCGTCGCGCTGAATTCGCTCGATCTACGGCGCGCGCATCGCAAGCTCGCCTCCGACATTCAGGCGTCGATCGACGAGGTGCTCGCAGGCGTGCGCGATTACTTCGGGCATTGCATCGAGCGGCGCGAACGTCAACCCGTGCCGTCGACGCTCGTGCGCTCGATCGACCGCGCCGTCGCGCAGGTCGCGGCGCACACCATCGCGGAAGCGGAAAAGCACGGGCAAGCGGCATTGCCGGGGGAACGATTGTTGCGCGACACGCTGCATGCGCTCATCGGCGTGCGCTTGTCGCTGCATCCGCCCGCAACCGACACGCAGCCAGCCGCGCGTGGCGACGCGCCACGGGAAGAACCCGCCTGATGCTCACTCCATTCACATCACCGGACTCGCTCGCATGATCGGCGAAATCGACATTCTCGGCGTCTTCGTGCCGGCCGTTCTCGTGCTGATGTTCATCGCGTATCTGCTGAACCTCGTCATCCGCACCGTGCTCACGCGCGTGGGCTTTTATCGCTTCGTGTGGCATCGCTCCGTCTTCGATCTCGGCATCTATGTACTGTTGCTGGGGCTTGTCGTTATCGTTTCGCATCGGCTCATCACGTGAAAAAAACCTGGTTCTCCGTCGGGCAGATCCTGCTCACGCTCATCGTCGTCGCCATTGCAGCCGTCGTGTTGTGGAAGCTGGTGGATTACTACATGTTCGCGCCGTGGACGCGCGACGGCCACGTGCGCGCCGACGTCATCCAGGTCGCGCCCGACGTGTCCGGCCTCATCACCGATGTAAAGGTCGTGGATAACCAGCAGGTGAAGCGCGGCGACGTGCTCTTCGTCATCGATCAGGCGCGCTATACGCTCGCGCTGCGCAATGCCGAAGCTGCTGCGCAACAGCGCCGCGCCACGCTCGATCAGGCGCGGCGCGAGGACGCGCGCAACCGCTCGCTCGGCAACCTCGTGGCGCGCGAAGTGGTCGAGGAAACGCATTCGCGCGTGGAGCAGGCGACGGCCGCGCTCGCCGATGCCGAAGTCGCCATCGACACCGCGCGCCTCAACTTGCAACGCACGCAAATCCTGAGTCCGGTAGACGGCTATCTCAACGATCGCGCCCCGCGCATCGGCGAGTTCGTCTCGGCGGGACGCGCGGTGCTGTCCGTCGTCGATATGCACTCTTTCCGCGTCGATGGTTACTTCGAAGAGACGAAGCTGCACGGCATCGATATCGGGCAACCGGTCGATATCAAGGTCATGGGCGAGCCGAACCTGTTGCGCGGACATGTGCAGAGCATCGTCGCGGCGATCGAGGATCGCGACCGTCAGCAGAGCTCGAGCCTGCTGCCGAACGTGAACCCCGCCTTCAGTTGGGTGCGGCTCGCGCAGCGCATTCCGGTGCGCGTGACGCTCGATGAAATTCCTGCCGACTTCCGCATGATCGCGGGGCGCACGGCCACCGTCTCGGTGCGCGGCGTCGGTCCCACCATCGGATCGCGCGCTGCGTCCGGCAACATGCCTGCGTCCGCGACGGCGCCCGCATCGCCGGTCGCCGCGCATGTGCCGGCTTCGGGTGCATCGCAATGAAACGCACTGCACGCATGAGAAGCCCGCGCCTCGGTCTGACGCTGCTCGCGTCGATGCTCGTGCTCGGCGGCTGCATCACGGTCGGCCCGGACTACAAGCTGCCTGAAGGCGCGGCGGTCAATGCGCCGTACGCGAACGCGCCCATCGACGGCGCGGATCAGGCGCCGGTCACGCAAGGCACCGCGCCTTCGAAATGGTGGCGTCTCTACGACGATCCCGCGCTCGACGAGCTCGTGAACGAAGCGTTGGTTTCGAACGCGGACATCCGCGTCGCTGCCGCGAACCTCGCGCGTTCGCGTGCCGAAGTGGAATTTGCGAACCGGCAAGGCGGCTTTTCGAGCCGCAGTTCCGTCGCATTCCAGCGGGCGCAGGAATCGGCGGAACAGTACTTGTTGACAGAGAAGCTGCCGGTCGTGAACGAAGGCGCGCTGGAACTGAGCGTGTCATATGAATTCGATCTCTTCGGCAAGCTGAAGCGCGGCGTGGAAGCTGCCCGCGCCGACGACGAAGCCGTCGAAGCCGCAGTCGATCTCGCGCGCATCACCGTGGTGGCCGACGTCGTGCGCGCGTATGTCGAATCGTGTTCGGCGGCGGAAGAGCTGCGCATCGCGCAGAAGTCGTTAGCACTCCAGAGGGAGCGCGTGCGGCTCACGCAGCGCCTGCGCGAAGCGGGCCGCAGCAATCAATCCGAAGTCACGCGCGGTCAGACGCAATCCGAGACGCTCGCGGCCGACATTCCGCGCTTCGTCGCGCGCCGCCGCGTGGCGCAGTATCGGCTGGCGATGCTGCTCGCGCGCGCGCCGTCCGCGTTGCCACCCGCCGCGCTCGCGTGCAACAAGCTGCCGAAGCTGCGCGAGCCGATTCCTGTCGGCGACGGCGCGTCGCTCCTGAAGCGCCGTCCCGATGTGCGGCAAGCCGAGCGGCAACTGGCGGCATCGACCGCGCGCATCGGCGTGGCGACTGCGGCGCTGTATCCATCGGTGAGCTTCGGCGCGTCGGTCGGTTCCGTGGGCGTGGCCGAAGACTTGCTCGGCGCGACGACGAATCGCTGGGCGTTCGGGCCGCTCATCAACTGGAGCTTTCCGATCAACGGGCAACGCGCTCGCGTGGTGCAGGCCGAAGCGGCATCCGGCGGCGCGCTCGCGCACTTCGACGGCGTGGTGCTCAATGCGCTGCGCGAAACGCAAAGCAGTCTCGCGACGTATGCGTCCGATGCGACGCGTGCCGACAATCTGCGCACCGCGTACCGGTCGGCGGTGGAATCGGCCGATGAAACGCATCGGCTATATACGGCCGGGCGCGAGTCGTTCGTCGCCGATCTCGATGCCACGCGCACGCTGACGAGCGTCGCCGCGCAAGTGGCGGCGGCCGAGAGCCAGGTCGCGCAGGATCAGGTGAATCTGTTTCTCGCGCTCGGCGGCGGCTGGGAACGCGACGAAGACGTGGCGAACGCGCAGCGCAAGTAGTCGCCCGAGATTAACCGGCGAGCCCATCCGCCGGCTGCTTCGGCAAGCGCGCTCGAAAGATCGCGAGCTTGCCCTCGCGAGGATAGCCATTCGAGAAGTTCAACTCGTGCAGATGCGAGTCCGCGATATACAGGTATCCGTTCGCAATAGCGAAGCCATCGGCCCACGAAAGTTGCGGATGCTTGCCGACGAAGGTCTTCTGCGCGAGCGCCGGCTTGCCGTCACGCTCCACGACATCGAACGCAACGACGGTGCGGTTTTCCAGATCGCCGCCGTACAGCACGCCTGCGCCGCTCATGATGAGTCCGCCCGTTTCCGCGCCATCGCCGAGAAACTGCACGCGCTCTGAGAGTTCTTGCGCGGATAGCGACGCATCGACGAGCGCGGCCGTCGGCACGCGCCAGTAGTGATGGTCGGTCAACGGCCGGTAATACAGCCACTCGCGATCCGGCGACAGCGCGATGCCATCGGTTTGCAGCACGAGCACGCCGCCATCCAGCTTGCGCGCAATGCGATCGCCGAACATCAAATGCTGATTAGGATCGGCGACGCTCGACCGGTCGCCCGCCAGCACGAGCCGCGATTCGCCGCTATCAAGATTCGTCACGACGACACCGCCCTGATTGCCCGCATTGCTGATGAACGCGTAGTTATGCTTATGATCGATGCGGATATCGTTCAACGAGTCTTTCGGCGTGACGATCTTGCCGTACTCGAACCGGCGCACGATCTTGCGCGTCGCGAGATCGAACTCGATCAGCTTCGGCGGCTGACGTGTCTGGTCGACGGACGCGAGCGATGAATCAAGCGCCCACAAGTGGTCGCGCTCATCGACCCACAACGCCTGCACCGAGATCCATTGATTCGAGCCGTCGTCGTCGGGCTTATAGACGTTCCAGCTTTCGTCGGGAAAGGGCGTCAGCGCGCCGGTCTTCGTATCAACCTCGACCATGCTGTAGCGCGACCGTTTGACCGATGCCGGCGCCGTGGCGAACACGCGCCCCTGCCGCGAGACGCCGATGCCGACGAGCCTGAAGTCATCGTCGAACGTGGCCACGGTTTCGAGGCGCGGTTCGCGTTCGGCCGCTTCGCTCGCGGGCAGACCGACGCTCAGGACACCGGCCAGGCCCGCTCCCAAAGATGCAAGAACGTGCCGCCGCATGCGCTGCCGGGAATCGTTGTGACTCATTGCGCGTCCCTCGCCTCGCCGCTCCTCGCTTATGGTTTGTAAGCGATTAAAAAACGGCGGTTCACTGATGCTAGGTACGCGGCAAACGCCTGTCAAGCTGGCGTGCTCGTCGCAGGCCAGCTTCGATGCCCGGCTTACTGCGACATTGCGCCGGACGCGGGATGGTCTTTGCTCATCGCATCGTGCTTCTTCATCTTGTCCTTGCTCATCGAGTCTTTCTTCATGCTGTCGTGCGACATAGCGTCCTTGCTCATCGAATCGTGCGACATCGCATCGTTGGACATCGCGCCGCTGGCCTGCGCATAAGCTGCCGATGCACCGATTGCCAATGCCGCCGCGAACACTGCCGTCATCACTCGTTTCATTTCACTTCTCCTTGTTGGACCTGCTGACCTGCGTTGAAAACCTGCTCCGGCCGGGCCGGATTCGAAAAGCACGGCGGTCATGAACCGCCGAACCAGTTGTAGCCCTGGTCGACCCAATAGCCGCCGGGATACGTGTTAGTGACCAAGATTTCGACGATGTGCTTCGGGTTCTTGTAACCGAGCTTCGTCGGCATGCGCAGCTTCATCGGATAGCCGTATTTCGCGGGCAAACGCTCGCCGTCATACTCGAACGTGAGCAGCGTCTGCGGATGAAGGGCCGTGGGCATGTCGATGCTTTCGTAATAGTCGTCGGCGCAGCGAAAGCCGACGTACTTCGCAGTCGAGTCCGCGCCGACGCGCCGCAAGAATTCGCGGAACGGCGTGCCGCCCCAGCGCCCTATCGCGCTCCAGCCTTCCACGCAGATATGCCGCGTGATCTGCTCGGCGTGGGGCAACGCGTAGAGTTCCGGCAGCGTCCAGACGCGCTGGCCCGTCACGAGACCGCTCACCTTCAGCCGGTAGTCCGCGCCATTCACATGAGGCACGTCGTCGATGCCGTAGTACGCATTGAACGGAAAAGGCCGTGTGATCTGCGCCTCGCTGTAAGTGGGCGCGAGGCGAGTCGGGTCGAACAGCAACGCCTGCACGCGATCGTTCAGGCGTGAGACGGCGCCGAGAAACGTGTTGACGGAGTCTTCGTCGGTGATGGAACAGCCGGTCAACAGCGACAGCCCGCCGAGCGTGAGCATCCGCTTGCCGAAGAGGCGCCGCGACGGCATGGCGAGTTCGCGCGTCGCATCGGCGAGCACGGATGCGCGGTCGAGCGTGGCGATCTTTCTACTTTGAGTCTTCATGGCGTGGGTTTCCTTCGATCAACGACCGCGCAGCATGGTGAGTAGCGAACGCGGCACGAGCGCGACCATCACGACGTGCACGGCCACGAATGCGGCCATGACCGCCATCGCACAGAAGTGAACGACGCGCGCGTTGTCGTAGCCGCCCATCAGTTCACGCAGCAACGGAAACTGCACGGACTTCCAGATGGCAAGACCGGACAGCACCAGCACGATGAGATCCAGCACGACCACGAGGTACGCGAGCTTCTGCACCGCGTTGTACTCGCGCGGATTGTCGTGCGAGAGCTTGCCGCGCAGCGCCGCAACGAGGTCATGCACGACCGCGCGGGGCGATAACGGAAAGAACTTCGAGAAGAAGCGTCCGCTCGCGACATTCAGCGCGAGATACACGAGTCCGTTGAAGACGAGCAGCCACATCGCGGCGAAGTGCCACTGGAGCGCGCCGCCGAGCCAGCCGCCGAGCGTGATGGAAGGCGGAATGACGATGCGCGCGAAGACCGGCGATGCGTCGTAGATGCGCCAGCCCGAGAACATCATGATGAGCGCTGCCACGGCGTTGAGCCAGTGCGTGATGCGCAGCCACAGCGGATGAACCGGATGCTTGCGTTGCAGGCTCTCGGGCGGGGCGTCGAGTGTCGTGTCCATGATCGTGGCCGATAAGGGTGATGTACTCGTGAATTCGCTCGCCGCGTCGGCCCGGTTACAGGCCGCATCCAAAATTTTTTCGATGCGGGTTGCCGCTGCGCTGTAACCGCGCGCGCTTCGCAAGCGAACTAACGTACGCAAGCAACCACCCCCCAACGACGCATGCAATGAAAACGATTGGCGCAAAGGCAGCCGGCATTGCCGCTCGCCGTGGCTTCGGCTATTCTGAAACGCTCGATCTAAAACGCGATCGGGCTTACGCCGCGCTTGCTGTTTGCATCGCGCCGCGTTCGCTCGCATCGTCCTTCCGTCGCCTTGCCTTCACGGGACTCGCCTTGCATGACGCGGAACATCGCCTGAAGACACTCCTTAGCTCCGGCCTCGAAGGCGACCAGAACGCCTATCGCGGTTTTCTGCAGACGCTGACGCGGCATCTGCGCGGCTATTTGCGCAAGCGCATTCCGCAGCATCGCGATGACGTGGAAGACCTCGTGCAGGAGATCTTGCTGGCGGTGCACAATGCACGTCACACCTATCGCATGGAAGAACCGCTTACTGCATGGATTCATGCCATCGCGCGCTACAAGCTGATGGACTTCTTTCGCGCGCGATCGCGTCACGAGTCGCTCAACGATCCCCTCGACGATCACGACGATCTCTTTGCGGTCACCGACGACGAACCCACTCAAGCGCGTCACGACCTCGGCAAGCTCCTGGAGCAACTGCCGGACAAGCAGCGGCTGCCGATCGTGCACGTCAAGCTGGAAGGGTTGTCGGTCGCGCAGACCGCGCAACTCACGGGGCTCTCGGAATCCGCCGTGAAAGTGGGCGTGCATCGCGGACTCAAGGCGCTCGCCGCGCGCATTCGCGGCTTCAGAAGCGAGGAATCCGATGCGAACCGATGATCTGATCGATCTGCTCGCAGCCGGCGATGTGCGCGTCGATCGCATGGCCGTCGGCCGCCGTTTCGCGCAGGCGCTGCCGCTCGGTTTCATCGGCTCGGTGCTGTTGATGCTCGTCGTCTACGGACTGCGCCGCGATCTGGCGAGCGTCGCGCAGACATCGCTCTTCTGGGCCAAGATCGCGTTTCCGCTATGCGTCACGGTCGGCGCGCTGATTGGCGTGATGCGGTTGGGTCGCCCGGGCGCGCGCGGCGGTGTCGCGTGGCCGATTATCGTGCTGCCGTTTATCGCCGTGTGGCTGGCGGGCGCGCTCGTGCTCGGTCAGGCGACGCCCGCTGAACGCTTGCCGCTCATGCTCGGGCAGTCGTGGCGCACGTGTCCGTTCAATATCGTGCTGCTCTCGGTGCCGACGTTTCCCGCCGCGCTGCTGGCCGCGAGAAGTCTCGCGCCCACTGATTTGCGCATGACGGGCGCGGTGGCCGGCCTGCTGTCGAGCGGGCTCGCGACCATCGCCTATTGCCTGCATTGTCCGGAGATGAGCCCCGCGTTCTGGAGCGTCTGGTATGCCATCGGCATGCTGTTGCCGGCCGGCATCGGCGCATGGCTCGGGCCGCGCGTGCTGCGCTGGTAGCGCTAGCTTGCGCGGCGGACGCTCGCGCGGCGCCTGGTTGCGCCCAGCATGGCGAGCACCGGGCGCGCGGCGCCTTCGAGCAACTCGCGCCGCGGGTTGACCCGCGCCAGCACGCGCAAGCCCATGAGCGAAGCGAGCAAAGCCTTGGCGATATCGTCGGCCGATAAGGTTGCCGCGATGGTCCCGTCGTCCTGCCCCGCGCGCACGCAGCGCATGAAGAAGCCTTCGATCTCCTTCAGCACCGCGCTCAACGCGCGATGAATCTGACGGTCGTGCGGCGCGAGTTCGAGCGCCGAATTGACGACAAGACAGCCCTTGCGATGCGGATCGCGCACCGACAGTTCGATGATCTCGTCGAAGAACGCGAGAATCGCATCGCGCGGCGGCAGATGATGCTCGAAGCGCCGCACGCGGTCGCGAAAGCCGTGCTCCACATAGCGTTTCAGCGCGCGTTCAAAGAGCGCGCGCTTGTCGCCGAAAGCGTTGTAGAGACTGGCCGCCGTCAGGCCCATCGTTGCCGCGAGATCGCGCACGGAAGTCGCTTCATATCCGCGCGACCAGAATTGCGCGGTGGCCGCATCGAGCGCGGCTTCCTCGTCGAATTCACGCGGACGCGGCATGATCGAACCTCTCCTTCAAGCCGTCTTCGGATAATTCGACGGGAACAACGCGCGGCGCGTCTCTTCGTCGTTGACCGTCTTGAACGCGTGCTGCTTATTCAATGCGCGAGCGCGCGCGACGGCAGGGCGCGCGTCGATGGCGGCGAACCAGCGCTGCAACTCGGGATACGCGGCAAGCGGCGCTTCGGTCGTCTTGAACACACGCGATGCTCGGTCGATCCAGCCCCACGCGGACATATCGGCAATGGTGAAGCTATCGCCGACGATGTACTCCCGACCTGCGAGGCGATCGTTCAGCACCTGATAGTGCCGGTCCGCTTCACGCCGATAGCGGTTCACCGCATAGTCGAGCCCTTCGGGCGCCGCATGCTGGAAATGCACGGCTTGGCCGGAGAACGGCCCGAGACCCGTGGCGATGAACATGAGCCACGACAAAAGCTGCGGCCGGTCTTCCGGCGCGCCGAGGAACTGGCCGGTCTTCTCCGCGAGATAGAGAAGGATGGCGGTCGAATCGAACACGACGGCTTCCTTGCCGCCCGGGCCTTCCGTATCGACGATGGCGGGCACCTTGCCGTTCGGGTTGATCGCGCGAAATGCGGGCGTATGCTGCTCGCCTTTGCTGGTGTCTACTGGCTTCAGTTCATAAGGCACGCCCGCTTCTTCGAGAAACAGCGCGACTTTTGCGGGGTTGGGCGTGGGATGGAAGTAGAAGTGGATCATGCGAGCGCGCTCCGGTTTGGCAGGCGATCATTTTAGATCGCTCGCTCCAAAACGCGCAACGACGCCTGCTTCTCTCACGCGCAGAGCTTGCGCACGATAGACTCGATATCGACTTCTCCCTTCACGATGTCTTCGCTATGTCCTTCGAAGTCGATCCATCCTTCATTGAAGCCGTCGAGCATGCGGATGCGCGGCATCGGATTCTTCATGCACTGCTGCTCGAACATGTCGCGCCAACTCTCGCGCGGCACGGCTTGCGCGGTGACCGGCTTGCCGAGCACGGCTGAGAACGCCGCAGCGATATCGCGCGGGCTGACGCGTTGCGGGCCTTCGAGTTCGACGACCCGCGTGCCGTGCGAGTCGTCCATAAGCAACCGCGCGGCGGTTCTGCCGACGTCTTCGGTGGCGACCATCGGAATCGCGCGATCCAGCGGTTGCAGGAACGAATGAACGACACCTTCTTCGCGGGCCGATTGCACGTCCCATGCGCTGTTCTCCATGAACCAGCCGGGGCGCAGAAAGGTCACGGGTATCGGCTGCGCGATGAGCGCGTCTTGCAGCAACGTGTGCTGCGTGAGCAGATTCGTTTCTTTTGCCTGCGCGCCGATGGTGGACAGGCACACGATCTTGCGCGGCTTTGCACGCTGCACCGCAGAGACGACGGCTTCGATGACTTCGCGCGTTTCCGGAAAGCCGGGCAACGGATCGAACTGCGGCGGCAGCAGAATGAACACGCCGTGCGCGCCTTCGAACGCCTGCGCCAGCGCGTTCGCATCGGTCATGCGCGCGTTCGCGACCTCGCAGCCACGCGCCGCCCACGGCTCACCCTTCTTTGCATCGCGCACGACCGCGCGAACGCTTTGTCCCGCTTGCAGCAGCGCATCGGCGAGCGCGCCGCCCACTTGTCCGCTGATACCCGTGATGGCGTACATGTTTGCTTCCTCCTTGCGAATCGGTTGATGTCTTGCTTCGACGACTCGCATGGTAGGCGGCGGCCCGCGCGGGTGAAATGCCGTGCGCGTCATTACATTGATAACGCGGCAGCACGAATGAAAAAGCCCCGCTCGCAAAAGGGCCGCAAAACAAGGCCGCGAACGGGGCTCCGACACTTTGAGGACGACGCGTGCTTCAGGTCACCGGCGCCGGATTGAACAGCACGAGCGCGTTGTGCAGCTTGAGCTTCTCGGCGCGCGTTTGCTTGCGCCCGCTCGCGACATCGAGCATCAGACGGAACAGTTCCCAGCCCACGTCCGCGATGCTCGCCTCACCCGTCGCGATGGTCCCGGCATTCACGTCCATCAGGTCATGCCAGCGGCGCGCGAGGTCAGAGCGCGTCGCGACCTTGATGACCGGCACTTCCGCGAGACTGTACGGCGTGCCGCGCCCCGTGGTGAAGACATGCAGATTGATGCCCGCGGCCAGTTGCAGCGTGCCGCAGATGAAGTCGCTCGCGGGCGTCGCCGCGTAGATCAAGCCCTTCTGCCTGACCTTCTCGCCCGGCGACAGCACGCCCGAAATGGTCGAGCTACCCGACTTGACGATGGACCCCATCGCCTTCTCGACGATGTTCGACAGCCCGCCCTTCTTGTTGCCGGGCGTCGTGTTCGCGCTGCGGTCCGCGCCGCCTCGCTTCAGATAATCGTCGTACCACTTCATCTCGCGGATGATGGCCGCGGCCACTTCGCCATTCGCCGCGCGCGCCGTGAGTTGCGCGACGCCGTCGCGCACCTCGGTCACTTCGGAGAACATCACGGTCGCGCCCGCGCGCACGAGCAGGTCCGTCGCGAAGCCGACCGCCGGATTCGCGGTGAGACCCGAGAACGCATCGCTGCCGCCGCATTGCACGCCGACGACCAGATCGGATGCCGGACACGTCTCGCGGCGGCGATTGTTCAGCCGCTTAAGATGCGTTTCGGCCATGAGCATGATGGAGTCGATCATCGACTGGAAGCCGACGTGTCCCTCGTCTTGCAGCACGACCGCGCCGCCGTTCGCCTCGCTTTCCATGTCGCCGATATCGGCAATGGCGTCGTCGAGCGCGGCGGCCGCAATGGGTATGGTGCCGGGCGGCATCAGGCGTTCGGGCTGGAGCTTTTCGCAGCCGAGGCTCACCATCATCACTTCGCCGCCGAAGTTCGGGTTCAGCGCGATGTTGCGCACGGTGCGGATGGGCACCATCGCGTCCGGCGCTTCGATGGCGACGCCGCAGCCGTAGGTGTGGCCGAGGCTCACGACATCATCGACATTCGGGTAGCGCGGCAGCAGTTCCGCCTTGATGCGATCGACCGCGTGCTGCACGACATCCGCCACGCACTGCACGGTGGTCGTGATCGCGAGGATGTTGCGCGTGCCCACGCTGCCGTCCGCATTGCGATACCCCTCGAACGTGAAGCCTTCGAGCGGCGACGTGTCGGGCGCCTTGATGGTCGCGACCGGCAGATCGTCCAGCTCGGGCGGCGTCGGCATGCGCAATACGTGCTCGTTGATCCAGCTACCTTTGGGCAGGTCCTTCAGCGCATAGCCGATGACCACGTTGTAGCGGATCACGGCATCGCCTTCCGCGAGATCGGCGAGGGCCACCTTGTGACCTTGCGGCACCCGTTCGCGCAGCACGAGCCCATCGGCGAACGTCGCGCCTTCGCCGAGCCCTCCGTCGTTCACGACGATCGCCACGTTGTCTTCCGGGTGCACGCGTATATAGAGCGGCGGCTGATTCATTTTCGATGATCCCTGATGCATGACGGCCCGCGCCGTCTTGGAGTTATGTCATCCTACAACACATCGTCGTGCTTTGGCTCAGTGTATACCCGCAAAATAGGTCGCATCGTAGTACAGCAGTTGCCGCCGGCGCGGGCATGTTGTACGATGACCTATAAGCGCTGCATTCGCCGGACGCTGCCAAACGAGACATAGATCATGACGACACCGCAAGAACTCAAGCAAATCGTATCCGAGGGCCTGCTCTCTTTCCCCGTGACCGACTTCGACGCGCAAGGCAACTTTCGCGCCGACACGTATGCGGAACGTCTCGAATGGCTGGCGCCGTACGGTGCGTCCGCGCTGTTCGTCGCCGGCGGCACGGGCGAGTTCTTCTCGCTGACGCAGCCTGAATATTCGCAGATCGTGCGCACGGCCACCGAAGTTTGCAAAGGCAAGGTGCCGATTCTCGCGGGCGCGGGCGGCCCGACGCGCACGGCTATCGCTTTCGCGCAGGAAGCCGAGAAGAACGGCGCGCAAGGCATTCTGCTGATGCCGCACTATCTGACGGAAGCCTCGCAGGAAGGCATCGCGGCGCACGCCGAACAGGTCTGCAAGGCCGTGCCGAACCTGGGCGTCATCATCTATAACCGCGCGAATTCGAAGCTCAACGCCGACATGCTGGAGCGTCTCGCGGATCGCTGCCCGAACCTCATCGGCTTCAAGGACGGTGTCGGCGAGATCGAAGCGATGGTGACCATTCGCCGCCGTCTCGGCGACCGCTTCTCGTATCTCGGCGGCCTGCCGACCGCGGAAGTCTACGCGGCGGCGTACAAGGCGCTGGGCGTGCCCGTGTACTCGTCGGCGGTGTTCAACTTCATCCCGAAGACGGCGATGCAGTTCTACCGCGCCATCGCGGCGAACGACCACGAGACCACCGGCAAGCTGATCGACGAATTCTTCCTGCCGTATCTGGCCATTCGCAATCGTCGTCCGGGCTATGCCGTGAGTATCGTGAAGGCCGGCGCGAAGCTCGTCGGACACGATGCCGGTCCGGTGCGCGCGCCGCTCACGGATCTGACCGACGAAGAAATGAGCCAGCTCGATGCATTGATCAAAAAGCTCGGCGCGCAGTAACGCGCGTTCGCTTCGACAACACGCCCCGAGCGCCGGATCTTGTGCGGCGCTCGGGGCGTTTTGACTGGCGCTCAGGAAGCCGCGACCACGCGCAGCTCGAGTGCATCGCCACCGGCGGCGATATCGAGCAGACGATCCACATTGGGATGCGCCCCCGGACGATTGCGCGCGTCCGCCGTATGTTCCGCGAATACGCGCAACCCGTGCTCGGCGGCCTGCGCGTTCAGCGTGCCGAACGTCTCTTTCAGGTAGTGATAGACCGCGAGCGAGCCTTGTTTGCCCGGCTTGTTTTCGATGCTCGCGACGACAGCGCCTTTCGCATCGATCAAATCGATACGCTCGATGCCTTCGATCGAAGGTAGTTGCGCGAGGTTGTCCTTGAATACGCTGCTCGGCTGAATCACGAAAGAGGCTCCGTCATGGTCGGTGAATGAGGCGGAGTATCTTAATCGATTCACGCATCAGAAGATGTGCATGAGGCCGACATATGCGCCGGTCTGCGATTCGCCGGCGAGCGGACTCGTGCTCGTGCTGGCGTCCGAATTGCGGGGCGTCGCGAATACGGAGAACGTGCCGTTCGCGCTGTTGCGCACATAGGCCACGGTGCCGTAGACGAACGTGCGCTTCGTGAAGTTGTAGGTGGTGCCGAGCGAATACAGCATGGCGTGACTCGCCGGATCGTGGGAGGCGTCGCCCGCGCCCTCGCCTACATGAACATAAAAGCCCGCTGCGGTGACGGCCCATTGCGGCGTCGCCTGATACGTCGCGCCGAGCCAGTAATGGTCCGCGCTGTCGGCGATGCCTGCTGGCGTATCGGGCGCCGCGTAGTGCGTATAGGCGGCCTGAATCTTGAACTTGTCGACCTTCAGGTTCGCGCCGACGAAGTATTCCCGCGACGACGCGAAGATATTGCTCAAGCGCCCGTTCTGGTCGCGCAACTCGTCGTAGATGCCGCGCACATCGAGAAGCGGCGAATGATACGTGAGCATGATGCCTTCGGAGCGCCCGAACTCGCCCGGCGCGCCGCTGTTGAATGCACCGGGTTGATTGCCGAACGCATACTGGCCCTGAACATCGAAGCCATGAAACACGGGGCTATGATATTCGACGTTATTGTTCGTCTGCTGCCAGTTGCGGCCGCGCACGAGCGATGCCGACGACACCGCTTCCTGCACCATCGGATCGAATTCCCAGACGCCGTCGCTGTCGATGAAAAGATTGCGGCCCGCCTGAATCTGGCCCCACGTCTTCGAATTGATGCCCACATAGGCGCGCCGCGAGAACATGCGGTCGCCGCCCGTTCTGCCGTTCATGATTTGCAGCGCGGTTTCCAGATTGAAGACGGCGCTCATGCCGCCGCCGAGGTCTTCGACGCCTTTGAGACCGAGCATGCTCGTGCCCCAGTCGCCGCCTTCCGCGCTCCATCGCGTGGCATTGCCGCCCGAGCCGTTCGCGACGTGATTCAGATATTCGATGCCGCCGTCGAGCCGGCCGTATAAGGTGACGCTGGATTGGGCGCAGGCGGTGGCGGATGCGAGCAGAGTGAACCCCGCCGCGACGGAGAAACGGATGTGGATGGCTTTCATTATTGCGATGCTCCTCTTATGGGGCGTGCCGGAGCGGCGCCGGCGGACCTAGCCGGGAACGTAGCATCATCCGGCGAAGCTTGCAGAACTGGGCTTGTCGGAGGTGACTGGTTGACGCGTGCGGCGGCGTACGGAGTGCGCGTTGATCGTCTCGCGTTCGCGCCGCTCGAAAGCAAAAACGGGCGATAACGGCCCGAAGCCGTTACCGCCCGAAATACAACTGATGGTGCTTCTACGCGTGCTTAGTGCTGCGCGATGGTCGTCTTGTTGCCCGAGCCGACTTGCGACACGATGGCGACGTTGCCCGTACCAGCTTGCGTGACCGTCGCCGTGTTGGCGCTGCCGGCCTGACCGATCAAACCGAAGTTGCCGTAGCCGGTCTGCGAAGCCGAGATGTAGTTCGCGTCGCCGATCTGAGCAGCCAGCAGGGTGGATTCGAACGAAGCGTCCTGATCGAGGTGCGCTTCGTTCTTCTTGCCCAATTGCAGCACGCCAGCCTTGTTGCCCGAACCGAAGTTCTGGTCGATCGAGGCCGTCTGGTCATAACCGTTCTGCACGATGCCGGCTTGATCGTTCGACGAGTAGTGCTGGTTCACATAAGCGTGACCGTAGCCGTCGCCGGTTTGCACAATGCTCGTGGTTTCGTTGGTCGCGCCGATCTGGAGGACGTTGGCCAGATTCACGTTCGGCGAGCCGATCTGGCTGATCGTCGTCGTGTTATAGCTACCGTTGCTCGAATCCGTATTGGCGATGGCCGCGCCGGTTTGCTTGATAGTCACGCGGTCACGCTGTTCGTTCGTCTGCACGACGTGCGTGTCCGTGCCCGAACCCGTGCCTGCCTGATTGATCGCGATGGTGTTGTATCCGCCACCGGTCGTTTCGACGAGCGCCTTGTCCGCGCCGACGGTCTGCGTGATCGACGTGTTGTTACCGACAGTCGTGTCCTGCTTCACGGTCGCCGTTTCGTTCGACGTCGCTTGCGCGCTGCTTTGCTGGATCGTCGTGGTGTTGTAGCCACCGTTCTTCGACTCGACATCCGCATTCGCGCTGTTCGCGTTTTGCAGAACCGTCACGTTGTCGTAGCTCGACTTCTGCTGGTCGACGTTAGCCGTGTTGCTCGCGCCGAATTGCGAAACGAACGCCTTCTCGCCGGTGGAACCGTCCACTGCGAAAGCCGACGTGGAAGCCAGCGTTGCCAGACCCATAGCGATGATGATTGCCTTGACTTTCATTTTTATAGCCTCGTGGTTTGAGTTTTGAGTGACTTCTTTATTACCGACGGCTGGCAGCCCCTGCTGCCCTCCGTTGCGACCGAACTGCGCCCTCTTGTTCCCTACGTACTGCTTACTACGGTCTCCTCGCGCCGTGACATGTCGCCAAGGCCGAAAAACGGGTTACTTCATCAGCACCGACGCCCGCGCGCCGTTGCCGTTCTGCATCACCTGGAGCCCCGCTCCGTTTCGGCTTTGCAGAATGGACACTTCGTTGTTGTTGCCGAGTTGCGTCACTTGCGAAGACATCGAAGATCCGATCTGCGTCACCGTTGCTGCATTGCCGCTACCGCTTTGCACTGCAATCGACCGGTTGTACTGCCCGGCCTGATAACCGTTGTACTGATTCGCGTTGCCGCCCTGTTGCACGACCGACCAGTTGTCGTTGCCGGCCTGCGCCGTCACGGCCGCGTTCGCGATGCCCGCCTGATTCACGACGAGGCCGTTCTGCCCCGCCTGAATGCCGGTGACGCGATTGTTGGCGCCGTGCTGCGTGACGCGCGCAACCTGCGTCGCGCCGCCGAAACCCGGCTCCGCGGGGCCGAAGTCCGACACCGGCGAAAGGTCCGCTGCGAACACGGCAAGCGAAAGGCTCACGACCGCGAACACGCCGGCGCACAGCGCGACTTTCGACGCCCGCCACGGCGCGCGCGGCGGTATCACTTCGTTAGGCTTGTTCATCGCATTAGCTTCCCAAGGTTTTCGGCGGATCGATCTTCACCGCGCTATACGGCGGGTTCACGTCTTCCATGGTCTGCGCGTAACCCTGGTTTTCCTGGAGATAGCGCTGCATCGTCGGGTCGTACCAGTCCCTCATGTCCTTGAGCGCCCACGTCTGGTTCGCCACGCCCTGCACGATCAGATGCACGAGTGCCGATTCGATCGCCTCGTTCACGCACAACTGCTGCGGCTCGTTGCGCGTCATGCCGATCTCGGCCTGCAACAGATCCTTGAAGCCGATGAAGCGATACACGCCCGTATCCACCTGAATCGAGTAGATGGTCTTGGTCGTCGATACGCTGTTGAGAATGGTGCCGTTGCGGATATCCACCGCGCGCAGATTCACGGTCACCTGATCCACGCGATACTGTTGCGACGCCGAGATGCCGAGATACGCGACGCCCGCGCCGCCCGTGCGGATGTTCGAGTCATAGCCGACGATGCCGCCTTCCAGCACGATGTTCGCTGGCGCCAGCGCGCCGATCTGCGGTATCGCGTTCTTCTTGTCGTCGGGCGTTTCGAGCGCACGCATGATCTTGCGTTCGGTCAGCAGGTCCTGAAGGTTCTCGCGTTCGACCGGCTGAAACCAGCCGGAATCGCGCATGGCCTTCACCAGAAACGACGCGCCGCCTTGCGTGACTTGCGACGAAAACGAGCTGTCCGGCGACGGCTTGTATTGACCGGTCAGGTCGCGAAAGCCGTACACGGCTGCATAGATCTTGCCCTTCGGCGGCGGCAGATGCGTGAGATCGCGCGTGACGCGTGTCGGCGGCGTCAGCGTGGCATTGCCTGCCGAAGGCATCGGCGCGGTCACGCAGCCGGTGAGTAGGATCGCGGCAGCAAGCGTGGCGCCGAGCGCGGCGGTCCTGAATGTATTGTTGTTCATGGCTGATATGCGCTCGTCTTACTGGCCGTTGCCGACAATGAAAGTGGTGGATGCGCCGGTCGTCTTGTCGGTCGTCGTCACTTGCAGATTGCCGCCTGTGACTTGCGTGATCGCAATCGAGAAGTTGCCCGTGTTGATGGTGCCCGGATGCAGCGTGCCGTCGGTGCCGACGATCGAGCTCGAAATCGACGACGCCACGCGCGACAGAATCGCCTGCTGCAACTGCGTGTTGAACTGATCGAGCGTGGACTGTCCGCTCGTGCCGTAATCCGCGAGCGACGGATCCTTATATTTGTTCTGCGCGTTGGCTTCGTTCAGCAGATTCACGCCGTTGAGCGGATTGCCGCCGAAGTTGGGATTCACCGGCTCATAGACGAGCGTCGTCGCGTGAGCAGCAAGCGGCATCAGAAGCGGCATCGAGAGCGCGCAGGCGAGCATCGCGCTGCGGACAAGCGCCTTGGTTTTCATCGTGTTCCCCGTAGTTGGCCGTGTTGCTTTTATTAGAGTTCGTCGTTCGCCATGTCGGCGTCGCGAAAGAGCAGGCGTGTGAGGTCTGCCTGCATGACGTTCTGGAACGCCACCTGTGCCGCGCCTTCAGCGACCGGCCGCACGTTGGCCCGCGCGATCGGCAAGAACGCCTGAAAGACGCGACGCTGACCGAACTCGACCCATACGAGGCTGCCGTAGCGCGCGGAAGGACGCTCGTGGACCGACACGACGTAACGCTCGCTCAACGGAATCGCGCTCCATGCCTGCGCGAACCAGTTATAGAAGTCCTGCCCTGCGAGCGTCACCGTGTCGGTGGTCACGACACCGCCGAGCGCATCGTCGAGCGGCTTCTGGCCCGTGACATCGGCTGTACGGGCGCGTGGCGTTCCCGCGAGCGTCGCGCTCTTTTCGAGCGACTCGGATGCGTTCACCGTGCCGCGCGGCGAAAGCGGCGCACCGTTCGCGGCTGGCAGCGGCGTCGTCTTGCCGACCGGACTCGGCGTCGGCGTCGTCGGAAGCGAAATGAGCGGCTGCGCGGCAACGGACGGCTCTGCATGCGCGGCCGGAATCGGTTCGACATCCTGAGCAAATGCGTGGCTTGCTACGACCGATAAAGCAATGATGCACACTGCGATTGCACGCCCTTGGCCAGGCTGCTTTCTCTCTCGCTGCATGACTTCCCCGTATGTCCTTGGCCGCTATGGTGCCGCCTTCAGACGTTGCTTGTTGTTATTCGTTAGACGGAACGAATTTTGCGCAAAAGGGCCAAGCCGATATGTGGCATGCGCCACATTAGTCTGAGGAAAGTTTCGATTTTTGTAATGCGCTCGGGGATTGAAAGAAGGCGAGCGAGTTCGATCGTCGACGAAACGTTTGCGCAAACGATAGCGGCTCATCGAGCCATCTTCTCGGTGCAAGACTGTGGTTGCAATGCGACGTTCGTCGGTCGCAGAGCCCGGCTGGAGTGGGCCGACCGCAAGGCGATGAAGGACGTACGCATCGGATCGGCGCATTCGCTTCGTAAGCCTAAATGTATTACCGCGCCACGCGGCCGGCGTGGCGCTTCTCGTCACATGCGATCCACCGCAATCACCGCATCGGCGAACGCCTTCGGCGCTTCCTGCGGCAGATTGTGTCCCACGCCGCCGCCCACGTCGATATGCCGGTACTTACCCGTGAACTTCTTTGCATACGCGGACGGGTTCGGATGCGGCGCGGCATTGGCGTCGCCTTCCATCGTGATGGTCGGAACCGTGATCGGCGGCGCGGCCGCGAGGCGCTTCTCGAGCGCGTCGTATTGCGGCTCGCCTTCGGCAAGCCCGAGCCTCCACCGATAGTTGTGAATGACGACCGCGACGTGATCGGGATTATCGAACGCCTGCGCCGAGCGCTCGAACGTCGCGTCGTCGAAATGCCACTCTGGCGATGCCGTTTGCCATATCAGCTTCGAGAACGCGCGGCGATTCGCTTCATAGCCCGCGCGGCCGCGTTCGGTCGCGAAGTAGAACTGATACCACCATGCGTACTCCGCTTTCGGCGGCAACGGCGCGCGATTCGCTTCCTGACTGCCGATGAGATACCCGCTCACCGACACGAGCGCCTTGCAACGCTCCGGCCACAACGCCGCGACGATATCGGCCGTGCGCGCGCCCCAGTCGAAGCCCGCGACGACCGCCTTCTGAATGCGCAACGCATCCATGAGCGCGATGACATCGACTGCGACGACCGCCTGCTGTCCGTTGCGCGGGGTATCGGCCGAGAGGAAGCGCGTCGAGCCATAGCCGCGCAGATAAGGCACGATCACGCGATACCCCGCGGCCGCGAGCATCGGCGCCACTTCGGCGAAGCTATGGATGTCGTATGGCCAGCCGTGCAGGAGAATCACAGGCGGACCATTTTCGGGGCCGACTTGCGCGTAGCCGACATTGAGCGTGCCGGCATTGATCTGACGGATATCGGCAAAAGAACTCGCGGTCGCTGTGCCCGCCGACTGCGCGCGAACGAGACCGCTGAAGCCCAACTGCATCGCGCCGATGCCTGCCATCGTCGCACCGAGCAGGCGGCGGCGCGATCCGTTGATGTTCTCCGTCATGTCACTCTCCCGAAAGTGTCGTCGATGAAGCGCATGATGGATGCGTCGCGCCGTCCGAGCAAGAGCAACAAAGTTCACGTATCGTTGCTTGATGAACAACGCTCACGGACGGGCACAGGGTCATGCGAGAGATCAATCAGCAGCGTCTGCGCTACTTCAACGAGGTGCTCGCGCACGGCACCATTCGCGGCGCGGCGGATCGTCTGAACACGTCGCCTTCGGTGATTGCGCGGCAGATCAAGTTGCTCGAAGACGAACTCGACACGCTGCTCTTCGAACGTCAGGCGCGCGGTGTTCGTCCGACGGAGGCCGCGTTTCATCTGCTCGAATTTTGGCGCGGGTATCGTTCGCAGCAGGAGAAGCTGGAGGATCAGCTTCATGCGTTGAAGGGGCTTCAGCAAGGCAAGATCAGGCTTGCCGTGAGCGAGGGCTACGTCGACATGCTGGTGGACGACGTTCTCGCGCCGTTCTGCGCGCGCTTTCCGGGCCTCGACGTAACGGTAGAGATGCTGGCCGTCGATGAGATCATCGAGGAGGTCGCGCAGAGCCGCGCGCATATCGGGCTTGCGTACAACCCGCCGCCGCACCCGCGCATCGAGGTCCGCGCAAGCTCGGCGCAGCCAGTGGTATTGCTTGCACGGCGCGATCATCCGATCGTCCAACGCGGCGGCGTGGCGCGCGTCGAGGACCTGCGCGACTATCCGCTCGCGCTCATGCCGCCCACGTTCGGCATCGGGCATGTCGTGAAGATGGTCGAACTGGCGGAGGGCGTCTCCATCCGCGCGACGCTTACGACCAACTCGCTCACCGCATTGAAACGCATCGTGAGCGCGGGAGACTTCATTACGTTGATCGGTGCGTTCGCTGCTTATCGCGAGATTGCAAGCGGCGAGATGAAGACCGTGCCCATCGCGCACCCCGTCTTCGAAAACATTCAGGCGCGTGTGCTGTTGAAAGCGGGCAGGCCGCTCGCAGCCGGACCGCAAGCACTGCTCGCATGTCTGCTGCACGCCATGCCGATGTTCGCGCAACGTGACAAGCGCCGCAAGCGCTCAGCGAAGTGATGCAACGGCGTTGCGCGCAGCCTCAACGCACGCCGTCTGCTTCCACGCAAGCGGCCTGCTCGAGCAATGCTTCGAGCGCAACCGGCCGCGAACGCAGAAAGCCCTGCATCTTGTCGCAACCGGCGTCTTTGAGGCGTTGCAGTTGCTCGTGCGTCTCGACACCTTCGGCCACCACGATCACGCCGAGCTTGTGCGCGAGATCGATCACGCCTTCGACCACCGTGCGCGTCATCGCGTCGGTGGCGATGTTATCGACGAAGGACTTGTCGAGCTTCAGCACGTCCGGCCTGAAGCGCGCCAGATAACTCAGGCTCGAATAGCCGGTGCCGAAATCGTCGATGGCGATGCGCACGCCCAGCGCGCGCAGCTTCGACAGCACTTCCTGCGCGTCGTCGACATTCTCGATCAACGCGGACTCGGTAATCTCGAGCGTGATGCAATTCGCGTCGATGCCGGATCGCTTGATGACATGCTGAAGCACGGGGACGAGCCGTGGATCGCGCAACTGCTTCGGCGACACGTTCACCGCGACCGACCGCACCTCGGGCACGAATGCGGCAAGGCGCCTTGCCGCCTGCACGGCTTCGCGAATGATCCAATGCCCCGCTTCCACGATGAGCCCGCTTTCTTCCAGCACGGGCACGAACGCAGCCGGCGAAATCAGACCGAGCTGCGGATGCTGCCAGCGCAACAGCGCCTCGACGCCGACGAGCCCGTCCGAGTACATCGAGTATTGCGGCTGATAGTGCAGAACGAACTGGTTGTCACGAATGGCGCCGTGCAGTTCCGCTTCGAGATGCGCGCGCGCGAGGTCGTCCTTCTCGCGCTCGCCGAACACGCGAAAAGCGTTGCGGCCCGCGCGTTTCGCGGCATACATGGCCATGTCCGCGCTGATGAAGAGCGTCTCGGGCGTGCGGCCATGCTCGGGATACAGCGCGACACCGATCGAGCATGTCATGTTGACGGTCTTGCAGCCCGCCTTGATCGGCCGGTTACAGGCAAGTGCAAGCCGTCTGCACGCGCGCTCGATGCGGTCCTGATCGAACGCGCCGGGAAGAACGATAGTGAACTCGTCGCCGCCCGCACGCGCCGCCACTGCGCCTGGCGGCATGGCCTCGCCGATGCGTTCGGCAATTGCCTTGAGCACGGCATCGCCCGCGCTGTGGCCCGCCGTATCGTTGATGGACTTGAAGCGGTCGATGTCGATGAACAGATACGCGAACGGCTCGCCCGACGCGCATCGCTCGACGAGCGCATGCATCATCGCATTGCGGTTGTGCAGTCCGGTCAGGCTGTCGGTGTTCGCGAGGCGATTGAGCGCCTGCAAGTTCATGCGTTCTTCGGTCGCGTCGACGCACACGCTGACCACGCGCGAGACCGCGCCGTCTTCGCTGACAGGATAGATGTCCGCGCGCACCCAGCGCGTGCGGTCGTCTGCAAGACACAAACGGAAATAGCTCTGCGACGGCGCGCCGGTATTCACGGCATCGCGCATCTTGCCGCGCAGGCCGGGCATGTCTTCGGGATGCACGCGCTGCATCCACGCGGTCTTGTCGGTTTCGAGCGCGGCCACGGGCATTTCCCACATGCGCTCAAAGGCCGAGCTCACATGCAACAGGTCCTTGAAGTCGTGGCTCGCGGTCCAGAACACGGCATCGACATGGTCTTCCATGTCCTTCTGCACGCGCGCATTGCCGCGCAGCTCCTCGATCAGATCGACTTCCGCCGTGATATCGCGCGACTTGCACAGCACCGCGACGACGCAGCCCTCTTCGCCATAGACCGGCGCGAACGTAGACGTCCACCACTTCGGGGAGCCGGCCATCGTCGGACATGCGCCGGAGAACGAAACGGACTGGCCCGCCTTCGCGTGTTCGAATGCCGCCCGCGCGTCTGCGCCGTCCCACAGCGCAAGCCAGTCGATGCCGACGATTTCCTTCGCATCCGCCGCTTCGAGCAGCCGCGCGCCGACATCGGAAATGCAGGTCACGCGGCCGTCGAGATCGAGCAGCTTGATGCAGTCTTCGGCGATGGAAAGCAGCCCGTTCGAGAACTGCTGCGCGGCGAAGAGCTGACGCTTCGAGCGCAGCATGCAATGCACGACGGCCACGGCCGCGGCGCACGCCGCGCTCAGGACGAGCGCGCACGGATGCGGCACGAACGGCGTCACGCACGCGACGAGCGCCGCGCCCAGCACCGCCAGCGCGTAGGCGTCGAAGCGGCGCGCGCGTTCGACATGCGGCATTCGCCGCGCGACGCTGTCGCCGATCATTCCGAGAAAATCGCTCGCTCTTTCCTGCACTGCCGTAGTCCCTTTCCGCCGTGAGTGCGTCCTTGCTCGCTGCTTAACGGCGCGCCGGGGAAAGTCTTGAGCCGGGCAATGCTCTGGAAAAAGGCGGAGAAACCTGTCTTCGCGTGTCGCTCAATGCGCGTGCTGCGCGCCTTTCAAGGCCAACGCGATTTCCTTCGCCAGCGTCTCCGCGCGATACGGCTTGCTCAACAGCGTCACATTGGGACGCAGCACGCCGTCGCGCAGGATGATGTCGCGCGTGTAGCCCGAAACGTAGATCACGGGCACGGGCCGCGGCTGCGCGAACGCCCATTCCGCGAGATCGGCGCACTTCGCCTTGCCGGGCATCACCACGTCGGTCAGGATGAGGTCCACGCCGACGCCGCTTTGCAGCACGCTCATCGCGGCATCGCCGTTCGCGGCCTTGAGCACGGTGTAGTGCAAGGCTTCCAGAATGGCGACCGTCGACGAAAGCACGGCGGCATCGTCATCCACCACGAGCAGCGTCGCGCCGCCCGTTTGCGTGGCGAGCGGGCCGCCGCGCACGGCCACGGCTTCTTGTTCGAAGCTGCGCGGAAAGTACAGTTCGACCGTGGTGCCCGAGCCCACCGTGCTCGATATGTCGATATGTCCGCCCGACTGCTTCACGAAGCCGAACACCATGCTCAGGCCGAGACCCGTTCCGTGGCCTTCGGGCTTGGTCGTGAAGAACGGCTCGAACGCGTGTTCGAGCACGTGAGGGGCCATGCCCGAGCCGGTGTCGGATGCGCAGAGCCGCACGTATTCGCCGGGACGCACGTCCTTGCCTTCGCAGGCCGCTTCGTCGAGCACTTCGTTCGAGCATGTCAGCGTGAACTTGCCGTCGCCGCGAATCGCGTCGCGTGCGTTGATCGCGAGATTGAGCAGCGCGTTCTCCAATTGATTGCGGTCGACGCAAAAGTTCCAGGCATCGTCCGGCAAGTGCGTGCCGATGGACACCGACGCGCCAACGGCATGCTGCAACAGTTCGCGGATTTCACCGAGCAGGCGGCGCGGATTGATGACCACCGGCGACTGCGGCTGCCGCCGCGCGAACGACAGCAGTTGCGAGGCGAGTTTCGCGCCGCGCTCCACGGCCTCCATCGCCGCATGCACGCGCTCGGGCACGCGCGGGTCCATCGGCGGTAGATACTGCAGCAATTGCAGATTGCCGCTGATGGCTTGCAGCGTGTTGTTGAAGTCGTGCGCGACGCCGCCTGTCATCGCGCCGAGCGCCTCCATTTTCAGGCTCTGACGCAGTTGCGCTTCCACGGCGATGCGCGCGGCGACCGCCTCCGATATCTTGTCTTCCAGGCCGCGCGTCAGTTCCTTCAAACTTTCTTCGGCGATCTTGCGGTCGTGAATGTCGACGATGACGCCGGGAAAGCGCAAAGGCCGGCCGCGTTCGTCGTAGTCGCAGCGGCCGCTTGCGAGAATCCACATCCATCCGCCGCCGGGCGTGCGAATGCGGTATTCCGCGCGATACGGCACGCCGTCGCGCACGGTGCGTTCGATCGACTCGTGCACGTGCGCGCGATCCGCCGGATGCATGATGTCGAGCGCGGCTTCCAGCGGCCAGCCCTCCGCCATCTGTTCGAACGGAACCGAGAACGTACGGGCGAAGCGTTCGTCGCCCAGCACGCGGTTCGACCCGATCTCCCACACGAACACGCCGAGCACGGCGCCCGAGTTCAACGCGAGATTCAGGCGGTCGTTGGCCTCGCGCAATGCGGCTTCCGCGACCGCGCGGTTGTGTTCGAGCAGCACGCGCTCGGTCGTATCGACGACGATGGCAAGCACGCCCGCGGGCGTGCCGTCGTCGGAGGCCACGGGACTGTAATGCAGATCGAGCCACACTTGCGCCGGACGGCCGTGGGTCGCGAGCACGAAGCCGATGTCGTGGTACGAAAGCGATTCGCCGCTCAAGCACGAGTCCACGACATTGCGGTTGAACTCCGACGCTTCCGGCCAGGCTTGCTCGATCGGCATGCCGAGAATGCCGGGGTGCCGCACGCCGGAGAACTTCGCGTATGCATCGTTGTATAGCAAGGTGCCCTCTTCGCCCCATAGCACCGCCATCGGCAACGCATTGCGCAGCATCACCTGCACGACGGAGCGCAGCGCCTGCGGCCATTCGCCGATGCTGCCGAGCGGCGTGGTCGACCAGTCGAAATCGCGAATGGCGCGGGCTGTCTCCCCGACCCATGAATCGAGTTGAATTGAATCGATGGTGGTGGACGTCAAGGCCGGCCTTTTTTGTCGAGTTTTTGCGCACGGAGCCTCAATCAAGAGCCGCGCGCTTCATGCGAGAGCATAAGGGCTATTGCGCTCGCACGCGCAAAAAAGACGCTTGACCTCATGCGCGCCGCGCTGAGCCTTCAGGAAGAATGGCGTGTTTTAAGGCGTCTTCGGCCGGCGCACGACACGCACTTTGGCTGCCCGTCCGCCGCCGCAAAAGAAGCGGTCATGCCCGTCTGATTCGAGCCCCGAGATGCTCGCGCCCTCGGGCATGTCGAGCCTTTCGAGCACATGGCCCGTGGCCGGATCGACGTGGCGCAACTCGCTTTCATCGCCTTCCCATGTGGCGTGCCACAACTCGCCTTCGACCCACGTCACGCCCGTCACGAACCGGTTCGATTCGATGGTGCGCAAAATCTCGCCGCTCGTCGCATCGATCTGATGGATCTTGCGGTCACGGTACTGGCCGACCCAGAGCGTGCCTTCGCCCCACGCGAGGCCCGAGTCCGCGCCGCCACCCGGCGCCGGAATCGTCGAGACGACGTGGCCCGTGCGCGGATCGATCTTCTGGATGCGGTCTTCCGCGATCTGATAGAGATGCTCGCCGTCGAAAGCCGTTCCCGCATGGGCCGCGACATGGAGCTTGCGTTGCGGCTCGCCTGTCGCGGGATCGAACGCATTGAGCGTATCGCCTGCCGCGAACCACACGGCATGACCGTCGAACGTGACGCCGTGCACGCCTTCCACATCTGGAAAAGGCCCGTATTCACGAATGATTTCTGCTTTCGCGCGTTTCATGGCTTGGTCCTCTCGTCGCGCATCGTTCGATGCATGGCGATGATGCTAGCCGCTCGCGAGATCGGCGGGGAGTAACAAGGCCGACGCGAATCCCGGCGTAGGCGGCGCGAGCCAGCGGCGCGCGCGACCGCGCCCGAACGACTGCACCTTGCCCGACGCGGCCAATGTTTCCAGCGCGCGTTGCACCGTGCGTTGACTGGCATTGAGCGCAAGCGCGAGCGCGGAACTCGACCACGCTTCGCCGTCAGACAGACAGGCGAGCAGTGGCGCGTGCGCGTCGTCAAGAGGCCGCGCGAGCACGGCCACATGTGCCGCTCGATGCGGCGCGAGCGCGTACCCGTCGCGCGTGGCCCGAATCTGCGCCAGTGGCCGCAGCAGCGTGCGCAAGCGTCCCATCTCGACCCGCAGCCGCGCGCGATGCGTCTCGTTCGCGTGACGCATGCGAAACGCGGATGCAATCAGTCGATCGCGCGGTACGTCGTCGGGCGATGCCTCGCCGAGCATGCGTGCGAGCGTGAAAAGCACCGGGCGCGTGGCGAGCGAAACGAGCGTGTGCGCATCGCGCACGGCATGGCGGCAGGCGTCGATCACGAGCGTGTTCGATGCGAACAATGCTTCCACATCGTCCAGCAGGACAAGACGCGTCTCGCCTTGTGCGACGAGCCGCGCAGCGGGCGTATCGAGCAGCGCGCGCGCATGGTCCACTTCCGCGGACAGCGCGGCAATGCCCGCGACTTGCGCGGCTTGTCTCGCGCGATCCAGCGCGGCGCGGGCTCCTTGCGCCTGAAGACGGCGCATGGCGATGCCCGCTTCGATCAGCGCATGCGCGGCAAGCAACGCGGGCGGGAGCGCGGACGCATCCAGCGCGCGAAGCGCTTCTTCCGCTTCGTCGATGCGCCCGATAAGGAGCGCGCGTCGCACGCCGAGATAACGCGCATGCGCCGCGTTGATGCGATCGCCGTGCGCTTCGAGCGTCGCGCGCGCATGGTCCAGCGCCTTCGCGGGCCACGCGAGTTCGCGCGATGCGAGCGCAATCTCGGCTTCGGCCACGACGCAGCGGGCGCGCGCCACCGCTTCCTTCGCGCCGAACCCGCGAGACGCGCGCCTGAGCAGCGCCTTCGCACGCGGGAAGTCGCCGAGCTGCGCCATCGCGATGCCGCGCAGCGCGAGCGCGGGAGCATCGTCGCGCAGCGCCACGCGATTCAGCGCGCCGAGCGGATCGCCTGCCGCGAGCGCGCGCGCCGCCGCCGTCATCAACGAATCCATGCGAATCCCGACACGCTTGTCACTCCCCCGCGTCCGATGCCCCGCACTAATCTAACACCATGCATGGCGCGCTTTGCAATGAATCCCAAACCGGTGCGCACGCACCGCCGCACAACGGAGGCAACGCAAATGACGACTCACACGACTGCCACACACAATGACTGGCTCGCCGCACGGCTCGATCTGCTGAAAGCCGAGAAGGAGCTCACGCGCCACAGCGACGAGCTCGCGCGGCAACGTCAGGCTTTGCCGTGGGTTCGCATCGACAAGACATATCGCTTCGATACCGAAGCCGGCGATGCCACGCTCGCCGACCTCTTTGGCGGGCGCTCGCAACTGCTCGTCTATCACTTCATGTTCGGACCGGACTGGCGCGCGGGCTGCCCGTCGTGCTCGTCGATCGCGGACGGCTTCGATGGCTTCGCCGTTCATCTCGCGCATCACGATGTCGCGCTGTGGGCGGTCTCGCGGGCGTCCATCGACAAGCTCGCGGCCTATAAGAAGCGCATGGGATGGCGGTTTCCGTGGGCATCCGCGAAGAATGGCGAGTTCAACTACGACTTCAACGTGTCGTTCACCGAGGCGCAGCAGCGCGCGGGCGACATCGAATACAACTTTGCGCGCGGCGGCCACGCGATGGACATGAAGGACGCGCCCGAACCCGTCAAGGCGTTCGCGGCCGCTTGCGGCACCGACGCGCCGACCTTCACGCGCGATCGCCCCGGCATGAGCGCATTCGCGATGGAAGACGGCGTCGTCTATCACACGTATTCGGCGTATGCGCGCGGGCTCGATGCGCTCTGGGGCATGTATCAATGGCTCGATCGCGCGCCGAAAGGACGCAATGAGAACGGCATCTGGTGGAAGCGCCATGACGAGTACGCCGACTGATTTCGTCATGCTCAGCGGGGACGAGCGGCGCGGACTCGTCGCGCTGCTTGCTTTCGCGTTCTTGCTCAGTGCCGCGTTGCTCGCCGCGTGTCATGCGTGCATGCCCTCGATGGACTGGGCGCGTCCTTGCGGCCAGACGCCGCTCGGCGCGGCAGTCTCCTTCGTCGCTGCGTGGGCCGTCATGATGAACGCGATGATGCTGCCGCCGTTCGCGCAGACGTTGTGGCGCTATCGCCGGTGAGGCGCGTCGGCGCTTGCGCTCATGACGGCCGGTTATGTCACGGCATGGTCGATGACCGGCATCGCGATGTATCCGCTCGGCGCGACATGGAGCGTGCTCTTCATGACGAAGCCCGTCACCGGCGGCGCGGTGATCGTGCTTGCCGGCATGGTGCAATCGAGCCGATGGAAGGCACGCCGTCTCGCGCGTTGCCGTTCCACCAGCGAGCATCGCTCGACGATGCTTGCATCGTATGAACACGGGATACGGCACGGCATGCAGTGCATTGCATCGTGCGCGGCGCTCACCGTGGCTTTATGCGTCGCGGGCATGGCGGACCCGCGAGCAGTGGCCGCGGTGACGTTCGCCATCGCCGCCGAACGCCTGCTGCCTTTCGGGCATTGCGTGGCAAAAGGCATTGGTGTACTGATGATCGCAGCGGGCGCGGCGTGGATGCTTCACGCCGTCGCATGAAATAAAACGATCGGCCGTGCGCTTTCCTCATCCATGTTTTCCCGGACTCAAGCGCGGCGCGCGGCGGTCGATATACAAAGGTCGATGGAATCCCTCGGCCGCGCAGTGGGCGCAGCATCGCCGCCTGGAGCGTGCATGACGCGATGCAGCCATTTCGGGGAATTCATGTTTTCGACTATCAAAGGGCGGCTGGCTTTGGCCATGACGCTGCTGAGCGCGCTCTTGATCGGCATCGGCGTGCTCGGGCTCATCGGCATGACACACGCGAACTCGGTGACGCATGATCTGTTCACGAACGAAATGCCGAGCGCGGTTTCCGTCGGCAACGCCGAGATGTTCATGGCACGCGAGCGTCTGAGCTTCGACCGCGCCGCCTTGAACGTGGGCACGAGCGCGGCCGAAGATGCGATCGGGCGCGGCGCGCTCATGCGTAAGACCTCCGACGAAGCATGGGCCAAATACGCATCGCTGGCCCAGGATCCGGAAGAAAAGGCGCTCGGCGAGAAGTTCAATCAGCAGCGTCTCGCGATGCAGAAGCTGATCGACGAAGGCTACGCGGACGTGCGCGCGAAGGACCAGGAGAAGATCACCGCCGACGCCAGCGCCATGCAGGCGGCGTTCAACGAATTCGCCAAGACGGGCGTCGCGCTGCGCAAGCTGCAGTTCGACTTGGCGCAACGCGCGTACGACGCGGGACAAGCCCAGTTCGAAACCTTCCGCCTGTTGAGCATCGCGGCAGTCCTCGCAGGCGTCGCTGCCGCGATTTATTCGTGGGCGTCGCTGCGCCGCCGCATCGCGCGTCCGCTCGATGCCGCGCTCACGCAGTTCAGTGCGATTGCATCAGGCGATCTGCGCCGCGAAGTGACGGTCAGCTCGAACGATGAAATGGGCCAACTGCTGCGCGGCCTTTCGACGATGCAAGCGAGCCTCATCGACACCGTGCGTTCGGTACGCTCGGGCAGCGAGTCGATCGCCTCTGCAACGAAACAAATCGCAGCGGGCAATATCGACTTGTCATCGCGCACGGAACAGCAGGCTTCGGCGTTGCAGGAAACGGCGTCGAGCATGGATGAACTGACAGGCACCGTCAAACAGAACGCCGACAACGCGCGTCAGGCGAGCAAGCTGGCCGCCAATGCGTCGGAGATTGCGAGCAAGGGCAGCCATGTCGTGTCGCAAGTCGTCACGACGATGGGCGAGATCAATCAAAGCTCGGCGAAGATCGCGGACATCATTACGATCATCGAAGGCATCGCGTTCCAGACCAACATTCTCGCGTTGAACGCCGCCGTGGAAGCGGCGCGCGCTGGCGAAGAAGGACGCGGCTTCGCTGTCGTGGCGGGTGAAGTGCGCTCGCTCGCACAACGTTCGTCGGCGGCAGCGAAGGAGATCAAGGAACTGATCGACACATCGGTGGAGCGGGTGCAGTCGGGCAGCGCGCTTGTCGACGAAGCCGGCCGCACGATGACCGAAATCAGCGGCGCGGTGCAGCGCGTGACCGACATCATGGGCGAGATCGCGGCGGCATCGGAAGAGCAGAGCAGCGGCATTGATCAGGTGGCGCGCGCCGTGACGCAGATGGACGAAGTGACGCAGCAAAACGCGGCGCTCGTCGAGGAAGCGGCAGCCGCCGCGCAATCGCTGGAGGACCAGGCGGCGGCGCTGCGCACGGCGGTGGAGACGTTCAGGCTGCATGAGGCTGCGTGAGGTTGCGTGAGCGCGCAACGGGTTCGTGCGCCCTTCGCTTATTGACCGCACCGCCCGATTGCAGCAGCATCGTCGCGCGTGTTGCCTGCATGTGCGCGGATGCGATCGGCAAGATCCACTGATGGCGCTTCGTACGAGTAGCAGTACGGCGGCTTCGGCACCTTGCCCGGTTGCTCGTCTTGCAGCACCGCTTTCGCGTCGCCGAGGTACAGGTTGTCGCGTACCGAAAGAAACGCCTGATAGCCGTGCGTGTACCCGTAGAGCGACTTCGTGCGCTCATAGTGTTCGCGATCCGATTCGCCATTGACGAGCGCGCTGCGTGCCGGCGCCTGCGGAATGTAGCGGCAGTAATTCGCGTTGACGCCTTCGACCGTCGGGAAGTATGCCGGCTCCGTGCAAGCGCGATGCGCGGCGTTCGAAAAGACATTGCCTTCGACGAGCGCCCTCGCCTCCAGGCTGAAGCTCATGCCGTAGAAGTCCCAGTTCTGGATGAGATTGTTGTAGAGGTGGACCGTCCCAAACTGCGCGCGCGGGTTACGCTGCATGGTATCGACGAAGTAGCTATGGTGAATCGTCACGCGAGCGATCGCATCGCGCTCGTAGTTGGCAAAGAGATTGTCATCGGTGATGTTGTTGACCAGCATGACCTTGTCGTCATCGTGAAACTTCACCCACGAGACCGTGACATCGGTCGAGCCGTTCTTCACGTTGACGAGCCGAGCCGCGAACCGCGAGAGATCGAGGTGATCGATCCAGACATCGTGCGATCCATTGGCGATGTCGATCGCCTGCGCGAACGTGCGCAAGCGGCCGTCTATCGTCAGATGCGTCACGATGACGTTCGCGCTGCCATAGATGCCGAAGCCGTAGTCCAGCAGTTCCACCATGTGTCCGCGGCCGTCTATCGTCACGTTGGACGGCACGCGAAGCATGGACGCGAGCGCGATCTTCATGTCCGACGGGAAGCGAATCCAGGTGGGTCCGCGCGCATGCACGAGCGCATCGCGCAACGATCCCGGCCCGGCGTCCGCCGCCAACGACACAACTACGACCTTGCCGTCCAGTCCGCCCGTCGCCGCGCGGCCATAGCCTTCTCGCTGTTGAAGAAGTTTGGACACCATCGCGCAATCCGCGGTCGCACGCTCGCATGCATCGCGCGGCGCGGCGGATGCCGGCATGCACGCGGCCATCGACGCACACGCGATCATGCTAACGATGCACGTCCGCAGCGCCCAGCGAAGGCGCTCAAAGTTCGTTGAGATCTTCATGACGCACGCACCCGCTTCGTGTTCGTCAGGAAATCGACGTACCACGGCAGCGCCTCTTTCATTCCCGCGCGCAAATCGACGAGCGGCACATAGCCGAGTTCACGCTGCGCCTTCGACACGTCCGCTTGCGAATGGCGCACGTCGCCTGCGCGGAAATCGCGGTGCGCCGGTTGCTTGTGATATGCGTGGCCCAGTTCCGCGAGACCGTCGCGGATCACATGAAAGAGGTCGTTGAGCGTCGTGCGTCCGCCCACCGCGACGTTGTAGACCTCGCTCGAGGCAAGCTCCGCGCGAAGCGCCGCGCGCAAGTTCGCCTGCACCACATTGCCGACATAGCAGAAGTCGCGGCTCGTTTCGCCGTCGCCATTGATCTGCACGTCTTCGCCCGATAGCATGGCGGCAATCCACTTCGGAATCACCGCCGCGTAGGCGCCGTCCGGATCCTGCCGCGGTCCAAACGCGTTGAAGTACCGCATGCCGATGGAGGCGAATCCGTAAGTGCGCGCATATACGCTCGCATAGATCTCGTTCACCAGCTTGGTGACGGCATACGGTGACAGCGGATTGCCTATGCGCTCTTCGCGCTTCGGAAGATTGGGCTCATCGCCATACGTCGAACTCGACGCCGCGTAGACGAAGCGGCGCACGCCGGCCCGCCGCGACGCATCGAGCATGTTGAGAAAGCCCGTTGCATTGACATCGTGGGTCGCAATCGGATCTTTCACCGAACGCGGCACCGACCCGAGCGCAGCCTGATGCAGCACGAAGTCCACGCCGTCTACCGCGGCATCGCACGCGCGCGCGTCACGGATATCGGCCTCCTGAAAGCTGAAATTGCGCCAGCGCGTTTCGCCGACGCGCGACCTGATCTCATCGAGATTGCGCTGATGCCCGGTCGCGAAGTTGTCCAACCCGCGCACTTCCTGTCCGAGCACGAGAAGCGTCTCGACAAGATTCGATCCGATGAAGCCCGCCGCGCCCGTCACGAGCCATCGAAAGCGCTGTGCAGCGAGCGCATCGCGCAAGCCGGATTGCGACTCGTGCAGCAGCCATGCCGGCATCGTCGACTCATTCAACAAGGTTTCTCTCTGCATAACCTTCTGCTCAGTTGATACACGATAGGTTTCGATCGCATGCGGCGCGCGTTGCATGAGCGGACGGATCGACCGGACGCACGTGACGCCACAGCCCGCCGCTCAGGCGCAGGTCTTCCGGCGCTCCGGCAAGATGCTCGCGCAGGTGGCCGAGATAAGCCTCCTGCCATCGGAGCGCATAGCGTTCGACATCCTCGCCGGGCTCGGCGGCGGGCAGCATTTCGAGTGTTTGCACGATCTTGCCGTTGCGCCATCGCGGCGCATAAAAGACCGACGGCGAGCCGAGCCGGTGCGCGGCACGTGCCGCGAACGACGAGTAGGTGATCTCCTGCCCGGCGAACGGAACGCGCGGCGCGGCGGGGTTCGGCGCGCCATCGACCGCAATACATACCGCGAAGCCGGATTGAAGGGCGCGAAAGCATTGCCGGGCCACTTGCGCCTCGGTCTGGTCCGCCGTGGAGATGAGCGCGGACGCGTAATGCGCCGTGGCGACGCCCGGCATGCTCGCCACCCAGCGCGACGGAATGCCGAGCAGTTCGAGCACCATCAGGCCGGCGTACATGGGGCCGACATGCGCGGTCGCGACCACGACACCCTTTCCGCCCGCAAGTAATGGGGCGAACCGCCGCTCCGTTTCGTCGAGATCGTCGAGCAAGGTCATGGCTTCTTCAATCAGATGATCGCGACATTCGAGCCATTCCAGCAACAGATGATCGACCAGATGTCCCCAGCGCGCCGCCCGCTCCCATGCTTCGCGCGTCGCCGGGTCCGCTTCCCTGCGTAGTGACCACGCCCAATCGAGCCTTTCCTTCGGGATACTGACTTCATCAAGTCGCATATCGACTTGCGCCATTGCGAGCGCAAAACTCGAAGGCAGCAGGCGGTCTCGCGCGTCGAGACGTTTGCGGTAAAGCTCGGACGCTTGATCCTTTCTGCCGGCCTGAGACAACGCCGCGATCGCGAGACGCTGTACGCGTTCATCGTCCGGGCGCTGGGATGCGAGCGTCAGCATGTGGTCTGCCGATTCCGCGTGGCGGCCGCAGTGGCGCAATGCGCGGGCGAGTAACGTTCGCGTGTGCGCAAGGTCGGGACAACGCTCGCACGCGCTTTGCAGATGCGTGACGGCATCTTCATAGCGACCCGCGCGCAGCAGCGTCTCGCCATAGAGCGTCATGAGCCGCATGTCGTTCGGTGCGAGCGCCACGCCGCGCGCCAATTGTTCGAGCGCTCGCAGATGGCCGCCGTCCGAGACGCCGCTCGCCAGATACGCCTGCCCCAGTTGCGAACGCAGCGCCGTGCCGTCGAGTCCGGCGCGCAATGCCGCCTCTCCCGCAGATATCGCGAGTCCGATACGGTTGTCGCTCGCCAGCGCCTGCACGACGGCCGCCGCAGCGCGATCGTTGGGCATGCTCGCGGCGTCGAGGCGCGATGCGAGCCGCGCGGCGACTTCCGTATGCCCCGCGCGCGTGAGCGCGGTCAGCCACGCGTGCGCATGCGCGGCGTGCGCCACCGCCATGTCGATGCTCGCGCGCGCCAGTTCGGCCGCCTCTGCGACGCGCCCCGCCTGGAGCCGCAACTGGATGCAGGCCGCACGCGCAGCCGGCGCGTCGGGTTCGATCCGCGCTGCGGCATCCGCGTGCCTCACCGCTTCGTCCCAGCGTTGCAAGCGGCCGAGAACGCTCGCGAGCATCCGCCGCTCCTCGGCGAGCTCGGGCCACGCGTTCACCAATGCGCCGAGGACGGCGGCTGCGTCGTGCAGCGCGCCGTCCCTAATTAGCGGCGATACGACGAGGCGCTTCACGTCGATGCGGGCATCGGCGGCGCGGATGAGCGACGCATCCAGTGCCTCGATCGCGGCGGCTCCGTTCTCGCCGACGCGAATCTGCGCGATGGCGCGATACACGCGCGCCGCTTCATCAGGCACAGCGCCGGCTCGCACGGCATCGGCATACGCGGCGAGGCCGGCAGTCCACTCGCCTTTTCTGACCAGAGCCTTGCAGGCATCGAACGGCGTGCGGCCATTCGGCTTGTTCATCGGCTTATCCATTGAAGAACTCGCGCGCGAGCATCACGGCGACGCGTACGACAAGCGCGAGCGCAAGACCCGCAGCCAGCGACGCCAACAAAAGAAGCGGCACGTTCGGGCTCGTGGGCCGGTCCGTCGGCAAGGGCCGCGTGATGACCGTCAGGTATCGCTGGAGCTTCAGCGTATCCGTGAATGCCTGCTGATAACTTTGCTGGGTCGCGGTGAGATTGGCATCCGCGAACGCCTCGGCGTTCTTCAACGATTCATAGTCGCCCAACTGGCTCGCCTGAGTCTTGCCCTTGCCGCTAATGCGCTCTCGCGTCTGCGCGAGCCGCTCCGTCAATGCCTGCACCTGTGCCGCTGCCGGAGCCAGCATCGGGTGCTGCGGATTGCCGAGCGCGCGAATCTTGTCGAGGTTGATCTGCGCCGTGTTGAGCTCGGTTTCCAGTTGAGCCGAGAGATTGAGCAGCATGGCCGCGTTCGCAGCGGGATCGAGATTCTGGTTGACGATTCGCCATTTCGTCAGCGCCGCGCGTGCCGACTGCGCCTCTTTCCGCGCCAGCGCGACGGCCTGCCGGCTCACCTTGAGCGCATCGTCGACGCCCTTCTCATCCATTCGTTGTACGAAGTTTTGAGCGAGGTCGAGCAGCGCATCCGAGATCGCCGCAGCATCGGCCGGCGAATAGGCGCTCACCTGCATGACATCGACCTGTTCCATGATGTTGTACGACACCTTCACGGACGAACGGTATGCGCGATAGAGAGCGTCTTCGGACGCGTTCGACGGCAGCCGGTTAGGCAGATCGAGACCGTTCAACGTGAGCCGGCGGCGCAGTCCGATTCTTCCGTCGAGTTGGCGCATGCAGTCGCGAGAAGCGAGGAAGTCGCTGACGGCCCAGCCATCGACGAAACCGGCAGCCACGCCAGCGCCGCCGCCGGTCGTAAAGAGACTCGCTGCGCCGCCCGTGAGCGGCGCAGCGCTCGAAGTCGCGCGCACCGAGAATCGCGCTTCGGCGGAATAGCGCGGTTTCGCAACGAACGTCGCGTACGCCGCGCACAACGCGACCGGCACGAGAACGAGCGCGAGCATCATCCAGCGCGCCTTTCGCCGCGCGAGCCTCGCCGTGTCTCGTTCACGGCGGCGCGCTTCGATGACCGATCCGGACTCAGACATCGAACGGACCTCTGGCGGCGTCGAGTCCGTTGCCGTCCGCGCTTGCGACGGACTCGCTGTTCGCCCGGCGCGGAGGGAATCGACGGAGGCACTCGTCGAGATCGGCGTCGATTCGAAGGCTGCTTCCTTCATAGACCAAACCTTTGACGCAATAATCCGCCATCTGCTGACGACGGTAAGTTGAGAGAATGAGCGTGCGCCCGACCAGTCGTTCGTCGAACAGCGCGCGCCACAGACGCGCGAAGCGGCTTGCTTCATGTGGCAGGGCGCCGTCGACCACATAGACATCGAAGTCGGGCGCGAGCGCGAGCGCAAACGACACTTCCTGACGCGTCGCGAGCGGCCAATGTTCCATCGGCAGTTCGAGATGCGCGGGGCACGTAATAAGGTCCGCCACGAGTTCGATAGCCGCCTTCGCAGGCAAGCCATGCAGCGCGCACACGAACTCGATCATGCGCAGTCCGTTCGCCTTGCCGCGAATGAAGCCCTGTCGGCTGAGCGGCCACGACACGCGACCGCGATGCTCGACGAAGCCGTGGCGCGGCCTGCGCAGGCCGGCCAGCACATCGATCAGTGCGCGATGGGCTTCGGGCGTTCGCGAAAGCAACGCATAGCGTCCCCGCGCAATGTCGAGATCGACGTTCGATATCAGCGGCGTGAGCGAGCCCGAGATCGTCGATGAACACGTGACGGCGTGCAGTCGGATCATGTCGGTCACATCGGCTGGACGTTGCATCGCGCGAACCGTTCGGCGCAAAGCGCCACGGCCGCAAGAAGGACGAGCGACGTGACGAAGTAGGAGAGACGCGCATCCGTCGAGCGATAGCTTTCGAAATACGCCGAGCGCAATAGCTGCATGCCGTGCGCGAACGGCGACCACAAGAACCACCCGCGATACTGCTCCGGCAACTGCTCCGACACGAAGAACACGCTGCTGAAGATTTCGAGCAGTCGTTCGATGGCCGTGGCAAGGCGCAGGAAGAAGCGCCACTTGCTCGCGATAGCGCCGAAGAACACGCCCGTCGACGCGCCGCCGAAGCCCATCGCGATCACATAGCCGAAGAACGCGGGCCAGCTCGCCGGCAAGCTGATCAGATCGAACCCGTGGCCGACGAGAATCAGCGTCGCGAACACGAGAACGAAGATGGCCTGATACAGCACGGCCTGCACGCACGCGCACAGGAGCGGCGTGACGCCCTGAAGGTTGAGCCATCCGCGAGCGGAGATGTAGCTCGTGCTGCTTCGAAAGATGATCTGCCGGAACATGATCCACGTCGTCGCGCCCAGCAACGAGAAGGTCGGCACGTCCATTCCCAGAATGAACTGGGTTCCCGTCAGCAAGTAGAGCGACGAAATGAGCGTGAGCAGCACCGCCGGTCCGAAAAACGCCCACGCGAGTGCGAAGCGGCTTTCGCCTTGCATGGTGTCGAGCTGGAAGATCAGCATCGGAAGCAACGCGCGCAGGTCGGAGCGGCCGGCTTGCACCGCCCGTGGCCGTTGTCTCGCATGAAGCGAGGCGATGCGAGACTTCAGCGCCGCGAGGTCGCTGGCTTCGCCGGCGCTGACGTCCGGCGTCAGCGCGCGGTCCTCGCGCGACGCGCTGCGGCGAGCCTCGCGCGCTTCTTCTTCGCGACGGCGGCGGACGCGCTTTTCGTGTGCATCGGCAAGATGCGCTTCTTCTCGTGCGAGCGTGGCCGGCGCGTAGCCGGGAGCGAACACATCGACGCCCGCGCGGATGTCGTTCTCCAGGAGACGAATCGCGGTGCGCAGTTGCCGTCGCCGCAGATCGAGCGTTTCTTCGTCTGCGGGCGGCACGCCCTCGCTAAGACGCGCCTGTAGCGACTCGTACACCTGACGCCGCTGCCCAGGCGTCTCGCGCGGTGAACGGCGCAGCGCCGCGAGGATAAGCGCGAGCGTCGTCGCGGGCGCGTGCGGCCCGGCGTCTTCCATCTGCGCGCCCGCGCCGATCCGGTAGCCGTTTGTTCGCCGACGCGCGCGCCAGTCGTCTATCCGCCTCTTATTGCTCATGATGCCGCGTCAATCCGCCAGCGCGCTCACCGAGCGCGCGGTGCCGAGCGACGCGCTGAAGGTGGACAGCAGCTTCTGCACTTGCGTGAACGGGGCGTCGGATACCAGCACGGCATCGCCGTCATGCACGACGAACTGGCCCGCGAGTGCAATCTGCTCCGGCCGCGTGAAATCGAACTGATAGACGGTCGGTCGTGCATCGCCCGGCCCGCGCTCGCTCGTCCCGGCTCTGCGCAGCAGATACACGCCGCGCGGATTCGCGAGCGCGTCGCTAAGACCGCGCGAATCGCCGAGCGCATCGAGAAGCGTGTAATCGCGCTTCGGCACCTTGATGCGCCCTTGCACGCCCGCCGCGCCGAGCACCACGACCTGTTCGACCACGTCATGCGCGATGATCGAATCGCCCGGTCGCAGCGGAATGTCGTTGGCGCGCGTTCGATACACGTCCGCAAGCCGTATGGTGGCTTCCGTGCCTTGACGTCGCACCAAAATCGCCAACTGTTCGGGGTTGACCTGACTGGGCGCGGCGAGGCCGAGCACATCGCTCAGGCGAGACATGTCGCGGCCGAGCGCATACACGCCGGGCTTTTGAAGATCGCCCTGAACCGTGACCGTCTGTCCGCGCCGCGTCGTGGGCCGCACGACGACGTCCGAAGCAGTCATGAGCCGGCTCAGACGCCGCATGATCGCAGCGCGTAGTTCGGCTGCGGTCAGCCCCTCTGCGCGGATGCTGCCCACATATGGCAAGTAGATGTCGCCTGCACGGTCGACGATCATCTCGCCCAGGTCAGACGCGCCGTTCGGCCCGGCCGGATAAACGGCGAGACCGTCGCGCTCGAAGACGGTCACGTCTATGCCATCGCCTGGCGCGAGACGTTCGTAGTCGAACGCGGCCGCGTGCGCGAACGCGGGCGGAAACGTCGAAGGGCGCGCGCTATGTCCGGCAAGAACCGTCTGGGCTGTCGCGGGAACGAGCACGACGTCGCCCCGCGCGTCCGATGCGTTGATCTCGCTCACCATCGGCCCGCTGCGCGGCAAGCCGCATCCCTGAAGGAAGCACGCGCTGGCAAGGCCGAGCAGCAACGCCGCGCACTGTCGCGCGCGGGTGACTTTCGCCGGGAAGATTTCACGAGCCAACGATTTCATCGCTTCCTTCTCTGAACCATCGAGCCACACGCGCCCGCTCTCATGCATGCATCACGCGACAAGCGGGCTCTCCTGCTCGTCGGTCGGCTGGGTCGGCGCGGTCGACTCAGCGCCTTGTGCCGTCGAAGCGCAGAGTTCTGCGAACTTGCTCGTCATCGCGTTGACCGAAAACAGCATGCGCGCCCGCTGACGCGCATGCTCCCGCGTAGCGCCGTCCGCCTTGCAGCGGTCGACGAGCGCGGCGAGCTTGTCGCAGGCGGCCTGCAAGTCGGGCTGATCGGCGCATTCGAGCAAGTGCCCGGTCACGCCATCCACGAAGCACTCGCCCGCGCCGCCTGCCGGCGTCGAAAGCGTGGCGACGCCGAGCATCTGCGCTTCGATGAGCACGTTGGGCAGCCCTTCGAAGCGCGAGAGCAAGACTTTCACGTCCATCTTTGAATACCAGTAGCCCACATGCGACGACAAGCCCGCGAACAGAAGCCGGTTCGAGATGCCCAACTCGTTCGCAAGCTCGACGGCCTTCTGCTGCAACCGCCCGTCGCCGACAATCACGAAACGCGCGCGCGGCCGCTTCTTCAGATACCGCGCCGCGAGCCTGATCCATGACGACGGCCGCTTGTCGGGCTCGAAGCGAAAGACGCCGCCGATCGTCTCGGATGCGTCCGCGGTCTTCTTCGCGAACGCCTCCCAGCGCTCTTCGTCCTCGATCGAACCGGTGGTGTCGAGTTCGGGCACGCCGTTATAGAGCACATGGAACCGCGCCAGCGGCAGATCGACCCATGCGGCGTACGCTTGCGCGCCCGCGCGGCTGTTGCAGACGAAGTGGATGCCGGGCACCTCGGCCAGGGCCCGATAGAGCACCGCGTATTCGGGGCGGTCGCGCTCCCGGCGAATGTTCGGCGGCAATCCGCGAAACACAAGATGGATGACCGGCACGCCCGCCAGCAAGGCGGCGAGCGCGCCGAACAGGCATGTGCCGTCCTGCCAAAGACTGACCACATCGAAGCGGCGCTCGCGAAAGTACGGTACGAGGCGTCCCACGCCGTAGTGCACTGGCGGCGGCAGGTTGCCGAGCATGCGCAGCAGGTTGGCGTCCGTCACGGATCGATCGCCGGCCACGACAACGGGCAGGTCGTTGATCTGCGTGACGGGCACGCCCGCATCGTTCAATGTGCCGAGAAAGAAGTCGAGCCGCTGGCCGTTCGGCTCACGCGTGGTTTCCGTATGCTGTCTGACGAGCACTTCGACGCGGCTCACCGCCGCCGACGCGCCGCCATGCAGCGCATCCTTGCGCAAATGGCAGGCAAGCCTCGTCAGCTGACGCTCGGCGCCGCCCGGTCCGAGGCTGCCTGTGACGAGCGCGATGGCTTTCGCGCGTTCGCCGTCCGCACAGCGCACAACGCGCTGGCGGAACGACAGGATCGCGTGCTTCATCGCCACGATCTTGATGTCGGCGCTCGCGAGCACGTCGTCCGATTCATACTGTCGATAGAACGTGTAATCGCTCGCCAGCGCGGCCGCCAGTCGCCCGGCCTTGCTGTCGGGCGCGAGCGACGCGGCGATCGGTTCCAGCACGGCGACCGCCTGCGCGAGCCGTCCGCGCTTGCTGAGTCGCTTGGCGAAGGCAATGCGAATATCGCGTCGGTCGTGCCGCGCGATCAGGCGTTCGAACAACGCATCCGACGCCTCGTGCGCGCGCACGTCCGCGAGAAGCTCGGCGCGCGCGAGACTCGCCGACGCGTCGTCGAGCGATTCCGGCATGCAGCGGTCGATGTGCTCCAGCGCCGCATCAACCTTCTTTTCCTTGACGAGCCGCAGCGCGTAACCGCGCGTGATGCCCGCATGGTCCGGGCAATCCGCCGACAGCGCATGCCAGGCGTCGAGCGTGCCCTCCGCATCCCCGGCCATTTCCATCAACTGCAACAGCAAAAGGCGCGAGTCGGCGCCTTGCGCGTGATCGCGAACGAGGCTTCGCGCCTCGGCGAGCGCGTCTTGCGCGAGACGGGCCGTGCGCGCGTGCGCCACCAGCCGGGCGAGTTCTTCACGCACGGTGTCGGTGTCGGTTGCGCGGCTCGATTGAGTTGATGCAGCCGGCGCCGATTCGGGAGCGATCCATGTCACCGGCGATTCCGCCGCCGTGGCGCTCGCTTGCGTTACTTGAGTCATCGTTAGGACTGCAATATTATTTCGGAGGACGGCGGGACCGTGCTGCGCAAGGCAAATCCCGCTTACGCGGTCATGCGGCCTTCGCGGGCTGCGGCGGCGAGATCGTCTTGCGCCTGTCGCGTTCGGCCCACAGCAGGCACTTGCGGATGTTGGCGTCGATCTGTTCGACATCGCCGGACTGCTGGCGAAGCGCCTTCCAGTACGGCAGCGCCTGCGCAAAGCGATGCAGACGCATGGCGCCCGATGCCGCCGCCTTCAGGCCGACCGGATCGTCCGGCACGAGCTTCAGGATTGCTTCGCCGAGCGCCAGGCGGTCCTCGCCGCTCGCGGAATCGAGTCCGCGCAACTGCGCGCGCAACGCCGCGACGACGCGCTTTTTCTCGACGGCGACATCGGCGCCCGAGGCGTCGGCGCTTTCGATCAGATGAAGCAGCGCCCACGCCGCGTCGTACTCCTGGCGAGCCAGCATGTCGCGGGCGGCGCGAATCGAGCGCCCTCGCAACGTCGAGATCTGACGCGCCGCGTCGTCGCGCATGGCGGAGTCCGCTTCATGGTTTGCAGCGATCTGCGAGAAAGCCTCGATCGCTTCGGCATAACGTCCGGCCCGAACGGCCACGCGCGCGAGATGAAGACGCGCTGAGAGCGGCGCGCCGGGCTGGTCCGCAGCCAGTCGCAAGTGACGAAGCGCCGTGGGCGTATCGCCGAGCGCTTCCGCTGCCCGCCCACGCAAGCTGTCGAGGTGGGGGAACGTGAGGCTCGTCTGCAAGGCGATGTCGATCAGGCCGACTGCCGCATGAAAATTCTGCTCGACGATGGCCGCGCGAGCCGCTTGACGCATGTGCCGCTCGAGCGCCCGGCGCGCGCGCAATGCGTCCGCGTTCGCGGGCTGTGCGAGGCACGCCGCCTGAATGCGGTCGGCAGCCACGCGGAGATCGCCTGCGGCCACTGCCGCTTCGCCCTCGGCAAGCCACCGCGCGATCTGGTGGTTCAGCCAGCCCGCCACATCGGCCGAATCATTCGCGGCGAATGCCTGCGATACGGCCAACGCGGCCGCGGGCGCCGCGAAGCCCTCGCCGACCGCCCGCTCCGCGAGCGCCAGCGCTTCGCGCGCGGGCAGCGGCAGCGACTCACCGGCAAGCCGCATCAGCGCCGCGCGGTTCTTCGTGTCGAGCTTGCGGTTCCACAGCAATGCATAGCTCGGAGCGTGCGCCGGCAACGTCGCGCGCACTTCTTCGGCCCAGTTTTCCGCGCTTTCCGCTTCCCCAGCCGATTGCAGCAGGGATAGCACCGCGCTGGCGGCTTCGGCGTCGTCGTTCGTCAGGCGGAACAGGCGCTTCCAGCTTGCAAGCGCTGTCCTCGCGTCGCCGAGGCGCGTGGCGGAGAGGGCGCTGACGCGCAATAGCTCGGGCGTTTCCACTTCGTCTCCGAGCATCGCAGTCGCGAGCGCCAACGCGTTCTCGAAATCGTCGAGTTCGAAGTAGCACCGCATCAACACGCGGTTGGCGTTGTCGTCTGAGCCGTCGTCGGCCTCTCGCTGCTTGAGCACGCTGATCGCGCCTTCGTAATCGCCCAGTTCGAATTGCATGCGCGCGAGCAACAGGCCGTGCTCCGCGCGTGTCGGGTCGGCGCGCAACACGGCGCGCACTCGCCGCGACGCCTCGCACAGGCGTACTTCGTTCCATGCCATCTCGATGCTCGCGGCCTCGTCTACCGGCTGCGTTTCTTTCTGCAAGCGCGCGCCGCCGTCGCGCACGCCCGATGCGGCGATATGCGCCGCGAGAAAGCAGCGATGCCAGTCGTCCACCAGACGATCGGCGAACGCATCGGTGAAGTGCGTGAGATCGAGTCCGCCCTGCTCCATCGCGTCAGCCTGGCCGACCTCGTGCATCAGCGGCGTCGGATCGTAGCAAGGCACCTGCATGCGCCGCGCGATATCGCTCACCGTCTCGATCAGGCGGTGCCGCTGCTCGATCACCGGATTGTCGGGCGGCGCGGCGTCAACGTGCGTGACGAACACCAGCTTCTCCCTTCCGACGAGCGCGGCAATCTCCCGCATGTCGCGCTCGATCTCGTCGTCCGTCTGTTCCCTTCGCACGATGCGCGCGAGCAAGGCCTGATCCGCCGCCGCAAGCCGCCTGAAGTTCGGCTCCTGTTCGAGCCATGCGCGCCGCTCGGCCATCTTCTTGACCGATGCCATCGACCAGAACGTCCGCGAACGCGCCCGGTCCGCGAAGAAATCTGCGAAGTACCGGCCCATGTAGTTGATCTGGATGGGATAACCGTCGACCGTCAGCAGCTTGCGCGAAGACACCTCCACGATAGTCAGGTCAGCGTGCGCGCAGGGCTTCGCATAGCTCGCCGCCGCGACGCCGGGCCGGAACAGCAGCGATTCGATCTCGGCCGGAATCGACTGCTGACCGAGCATGAAACGCAATTGCTGGAGCGCCTCCGCACTCGTGTGGACGAATCCATAGTTGCGCGCGCTTTGCGCCCGAATCGGATACCGCGCGGCGCCTTTGCGCAGCGGCGTATGTATGCGGCACGTCCCGATGGGACTGACCAGCAGCTTCGAATGGCTCATACCGGTTTTGAGTGACGTGGACGATGCCGCTTACAGCGCCCAGTACTGCACGCTCGCGGGCAAGCGCGTCTTGTCCAGCGACGACTTGAGGTCGCACAGCAATGCGCCGTCCGTCAGCATGTGCGGCAGGTCTTGCCAGATCGTGGCCATGATGTCGCGATGAGGCACGGCGAGAACGACGACATCGAGATTGTCGAAGTGAGACTTGTCGACGAGCGAGATGCCGTACTCATGCTCCATCTGGGCTTTGTCCGCCATCGGGTCCAAAGCAAGCGGCGCGATGCCGTATTGCTGCAACGCACGGTACAGATCGACCACCTTCGAGTTGCGGATGTCGGGGACGTTCTCCTTGAACGTCATGCCCAGAATGCCGACACGCGTGGACCCGGCCAGACGGTGCTTGCGCGCGAGCATCTGAACGATCTTCGCGGCGACATGCTGCGCCATGCCGTCGTTGATGCGGCGCCCTGCCAGTATGACTTCCGGGTGATAACCCATCTCCTGCGCCTTCGACGTCAGGTAGTACGGGTCCACGCCGATGCAGTGACCGCCCACGAGTCCCGGCGTGAAGCGCAGGAAGTTCCACTTCGTGCCTGCCGCTTCGAGCACCTCCGTCGTCGAGATGCCGGCGAGATCGCAGATCTTGGACATCTCGTTCATCAGCGCGATATTGATATCCCGCTGCGTGTTTTCGAGCACCTTCGCGGCTTCCGCCACCTTGATGGAAGACGCGCGATGCACGCCCGCGTCGATGATGCCGCCGTAGACTTCGGCGATGATGTCCGCGCTTTCGTCATCCTGTCCGGACACGATCTTGACGATTCGCTCCAGCGGATGCTCGCGATCGCCCGGATTGATGCGCTCGGGACTGTAGCCCAGCTTGAAGTCCACGCCGCAGCGCAACCCCGACGCCTTTTCGAGTTCCGGCCCGCAGATTTCTTCCGTCGCGCCGGGGTGAACGGTGGACTCAAACACGACAATACTGCCCGGACGCAGCACAGGTCCGATGGTGCGGCATGCGCTCACGAGCAGCGAGAAATCGGGGATGCACTTCTCGTCGACGGGCGTCGGCACGGCGACCACGAAGAAGTTGCAGACAGCGAGGTCCGCTGCGTTGTCGGTGAAGCGCATGGTCGAGGCGCGCAACACATCGCTCTCGATTTCGCCCGTCCAATCCTCGCCCTTTTTCAGATGCTCGATACGGCGACGATCGACGTCGAATCCGATAACGTCGTAGCGGCGCGCGAACGCGACGGCGACGGGCAGGCCCACATAGCCCAGACCACACACTGCGATTTTCTTGAGTGACACAGAATTATCCTTGACGCCTGGTTATTCAACGCTGACCGTGCGCATTGAATAGCGTGTTGCAACATCACCGTTGGCAGTCATCTGCCTTGAACGCTGTTAATTGTCTGGGTTACTTTTCGCTAAAAATATCCAGACCCAGCGAATTGGAACGAATCCTATAGAGGTGATAAAGACGGCGCAAGGGATATAGACGGACTTCGAAACAATGTTTCAGATAACACTGTTTTACGGATTAGCCAGTCTGTGAGCTTGATAAGTGCATTAAGAAGCGTTCCTCGAATCTTTAATGGAGCGAAAGGAACGCCAGATTCGGCGGTGGCTGCAGTGTAAATAGGACGACACTTAAAATCTGCCAGCAGTACGTGGGCTATCTATACGGAATCTCTGCCGATTATCAAACTCTTTCGAGATTAATATCGGGACGCTTTGAAAATGGCGAATGCTTTCAATTTTTTGATTGTCGCAAGGCAACCGGTTCGAAAGCCCGCTTCTTGATGGCGTAAGCATCGCTGAGATTTCCAGAAGCTAATCGCGCAGCCGGACAGCGCCGGCGCCAAAAGCTCGCGAATGCCTACCGCGCAGCCTCCATCCCATACCGCCGCCTGATTCCATCGTTTTCAGGCGCGGCCATGAAGGCCAGCAAGTCCCTCGATTCCACCGGCGCGCGCGCTGTCGCGCACACGGCGCCTTCAAACACGGTCAGCGCCTGAACGTCGCCCGGCAACGGACCGACGATGTCCACGCCCGCCACGCCGACCAGCTCGCTCATCTGCTGAAAGCCCAGTTCGACTTCGCCGCGCGCGATGAGCGTGCCGACCGCGACGCCCGGCGGCGCCTGCACGATGCGCGAACCGATCGCGTCCGCGATGCCCCAGCGCTCGAACAAGCGCATAAGGTGCGCACCGCTCGGCCCCGTCGAATAGCCGATACTTCGCGCGGCGAGCACGGCCTCGCGCACGGCTGCGCCACTTTCAATCGAAGGACGCGCCGCGCCCGCCGCCACCGCCACCGCAATGCCCGAACGCGCGATGCCTACGCGGCTTGTCGCATCGACGAACCCGGCCTCGGCAAGCCGCGCGATGACGTCCGACGCGAGCACCACCACATCGAATGCTTCGTTATCCTCAATACGCCGCGCCGCCGCGACGCCGCCGACCGATTCGACCGTCACGCGCTGCCCGGCTTGCTGCATGTAGACGTCGGCGAGATCGTTCAGGACCTGGCGCGTCGCCATCGAGGAAATGACCGTGATCGGCGTGGCGGTGTCATGCATCGCGAATCCTCGCATTAGTCGATATAGCGCAGGCCCGCGCGCTGCAACGGCTCGCGCATGCTGTACATGTCGAGACCGAGCACGCCGCTTGCCAGCTTCGCGCGCTTCTCCTCTTCGAGTGCCTCGCGCGCCGTGGCCTTTTCCAGCACCTTTTGCGCCGATGCAGACGGCACGACGACCACGCCGTCATCGTCCGCGACGATCACATCGCCCGGCGTGACCCACGCGCCCGCGCACACGACAGGAATGTTGACCGAGCCAAGCGTCGCCTTGACCGTGCCCTTCGCCGAAATGGCCTTGCTCCACACGGGGAAGCCCATCTCGGTCAGCACGCGCACGTCGCGCACGCCGCCGTCGATGATCAGCGCCCGCGCGCCACGCGCCTTGAAGCTCGTCGCGAGCAGATCGCCGAAGAAGCCATCGGTGTTGTCGGTCGTGCACGCGGCCACGACGATATCGCCCGGCTGTATCTGTTCGGCCGCGACGTGCAGCATCCAATTGTCGCCCGGCTGCAAGAGCACCGTCACGGCCGTGCCGCTCGCTTGCGCGCCAACGTATATCGGGCGCATATACGGCTTCATCAGGCCGACGCGGCCCATCGCTTCATGAACCGTGGCCGAGCCGAGCGCGCCGAGCTTCGCCGCTGCGTCGGTATCGGCGCGATCGATGTTTCGATACACCACTCCGAGTTCGTACATATTCACTGTCCCTTTGCTTTGAGCGCCGCATCGAGGCGCGGATACACGCGGCGCGCGTTGCCTTCGTAGATCTTGTGGCGCGCTTCGGGCTGCATCGACGCTGCTTCGATATAGCGCTTCGTATCGTCGAAATACTGCCCGGTTTCTGGATCGATGCCTCGCACCGCGCCGATCATTTCACTGGCGAACAGTATGTTGTCGACCGGTATCACGCGCGTGAGCAGGTCGATGCCCGGCTGGTGATAGACGCATGTGTCGAAGAACACGTTGTTCAGCAAATGATCCTTCAGCAAGGGCTTTTTCAGTTCCTGCGCGAGGCCGCGGAAGCGTCCCCAGTGATACGGCACCGCGCCACCGCCATGCGGAATGACGAAGCGCAGCGTCGGGAAGTCGCGGAACAGGTCGGACGTGAGGCACTGCATGAACGCGGTCGTGTCCGCGTTCAGATAGTGCGCGCCCGTCGTGTGAAAGCACGCGTTGCAACTCGTGCTGACATGGATCATCGCGGGGATGTCGTACTCGACCATCTTCTCGTAGATCGGGTACCAATAGCGGTCGGAAAGCGGCGGGCTCGTCCAGTGACCACCGGACGGGTCCGGGTTCAGATTGATCGCCACGTTGCCATACTGCTCCACGCACTTCACGAGCTCGGGGATGCACGTCGCGACATCGACGCCGGGGCTCTGCGGGAGCATCGCCGCCGGAATGAAACTGTCCGGGAAAAGCTGGCTCACGCGATAGCAAAGTTCATTGCAGATGGCGGCCCACGTGCTCGACACCTCGAAGTCGCCGATATGGTGCGCCATGAAGCTCGCGCGCGGACTGAAGATGGTCAGATCGAGCCCGCGCTCGCGCATCAGCCGCAACTGGTTGCTTTCGATGGATTCGCGCAGTTCGTCGTCGCTGATATGCAGCTCGGACGGACGCGGCATCTCCGACGGATTCTTGATGCCGGCGATCTGCCGGTTGCGCCATGCCTCCAGCGCCTTCGGCGCGGTCGTGTAATGGCCGTGTATGTCGATGATCATCGTGACTTCAACTCCAGGACTAATGTGCGGCTGTCGTCTGCGGGGCGGCGTCGGCCGTGCGGCTGCGCTGCGCGATGAGAATGGCGATGGCGGCGAGCGTCGCGGGAATGGCGAGCATCGCGAGAATGGCGCCGAACTGCCAGCCAAGGCCGAGCAACGCGCCGCCGAACGCGGAACCGAAGATGCTGCCGAAGCGGCCCATGCCGAGCATCCAGCTCACGCCGGTGGCGCGCGCGACCGTCGGGTAGCGGCCCGGCGCAAACGCGTTGAGGCCGGTTTGCGCGCCGCTCATGCAGAAGCCCGCGGCAAAGACAAGAACGGCGAGCGAGGACGACAGCGCGCCGATCCAAGCGAGCCCGAGCACGCACACCGCGCCGCCGAGATAGGCCGCGCTGATGACCGGCGCGGGGCGCACGCGGTCCATGATCCAGCCGACGATGATCGCGCCGATGGTGCCGCCGATCTGGAACATGGCCGTGATGTTCGCCGCCGCCGAGACCGTCAGGCCGGCGTCTTTCATCAGCGTCGGCAGCCAGCCGGTGAGCAGATAGATCACGAGCAGGCCCATGAAGTAGGTCACCCACAGCGCCGCCGTCAGAAGGCCGTAGCCGTGCGAGAACAGCACGCCGATGGGGCGCTTGGTCGGCAGCGGCGGCTCAGTCGAAACGAAGGTTTCATCGCCCGCGAAGCGCGCGCCGCACACGCGGCCCAGCACCTTGCCGATCTTTTGCGAGGTCGCGCCGCGCACCGCCAAGAGGCGCGCCGATTCGGGCAGCAGCCAGATTTGCAGCGGAATCAGCACGAGCGGCAGGCCGCCGCCGAAGATCAGCACGGAACGCCAGCCGTGCGTCGGAATGAGCCAGCCCGCGACAAAGCCGATCAGCGCCGAGCCGAGATTGAAGCCCGTGAACATGATGGTGATGAGCAGCGCGCGCTTGCGTTGCGGCGCGTACTCGGAGAGCAGCGTCGTGGTGTTGGGCATTGCGGCGCCGAGACCGATACCCGTCAGTACGCGCAGCAACGCCATGCTCGTCGGCGAATTGGTGAATGCCGTGGCGATGGTGAACACGCCGAACAGGAACACCGACGTAATCAGGACTCCTTTTCTTCCGATACGGTCCGACGCCGGCCCGGCGGCTAACGCGCCGATCACGAGTCCGATGGGCGCGGCGCTCATGACGAGTCCGAACGCCGGGCGCGAGATGTGCCAGTCCGCGATGATCGACGGCGCGACGAACCCCATGATGGCCACGTCCATGCCGTCGGCCGTCACGACGAGAAAGCACAGCGCCACCAGCAGCCACTGGTACGCGGAAATGGGCCGCTCGTCGATGAACGCCTTGATGTCGATAGTTCTACCGCTAGTCATGTGATGTCTCCGTGCGTCTATAGTTTTATTGCTTGCCCTGCTCCGCCTTGTCCCAGTCGAGCTTGCCGCCGCCCTTGCCCGCAACCGAATACAGCGCGCCCGGCGCATTGCGCGTCTTCTGGAATTCTTCGAGCGTCTGGCCGCGCATGGCGGCATAGATATGCAGGTTCGACACGCCCGTGACGGCGCCGAGCTTTTCGAGCATGAAGAAGATCACGCCGTAATGCAGCAGCGCGCGCCAGTCGCGGCGGCGGATCATGTCGCGTTCTTCTTCGCTGAGACCGGCGGCCTCGAAGCTCGCTTCGGGATCTTGCTGAAAGGCTTCGCGATGCGCGGGCTCGACCATGCGATGCAGATAATCGTTGATGCGATACGCGCGCACCGCCGTTTCGATGCTGAACGGATACGTGCCTTGCAGCTTCTCCACGTCGGTCAATTCGATCGCCATGCGCTGACGATGCCGCTCGATGATCGCGGGCTTCGTCTCGCTGTCCTCGCCTTCGTAGATGGCCGTCGCAATGCCGGCCATCGACGGCAAGTAGTAGCTGCGATGCTTGCAGACCACGCTGGACGACAGCGCGCCGCGCATGGTCAGCCACATGACGACTTCCGCGCCTTCATAGCCGCCCAGTTCCGCGTACTCGGCAATCGTCATCTGCGCGAGTTGTTCGGGATCACGTTCGAAGAGATCGAGGAAACGCTGGTCCCATTCGGTGTTGTTGAAGCCTGCGCGTTCGCCATGCACCTGATGCGAAAGACCGCCCGTCGCGAGAATCGCGACCTTGATGTCCTCCGGATAGCTCTCGATGGCGCGGCGCAGCGCCTGACCGAGCTTGTAGAAGCGTCGCGCGCTCGGTATCGGCAATTGCAGCACGCCCATTTGCAGCGGCACGATCTTCACGGGCCACTCGGGCTTGTGCGGGCACAGCATCGACAGCGGCGAGAAGCAGCCGTGATCGAGCGCCTTGTTCTGGAAGAACGACATGTCGAACTCGTCGGTCATCAGGGAGCTGCCGATGTGCGCGGCAAGCGCAGGATGTCCCTTGATCGGCGGAAGATCGCGCGCGCCGCCGCCCTCGTCCGCGACGTGCCATTCGGGGCCGACGCCCAATGCGAACGCCGAGTAATGATCGAAGAAGAAAGACGTGACGTGATCGTTATAGATGGTCAGGATCACATCGGGGCGCTTCTCTTCCAGCCACTTCGCGAGCGGCGCGAAGTTTTCGAAGATCGGCGCCCAGACCGGATCGTCGCGCTTGTCCTTGTCGAATGCGAAGCCAATGGTGGGCGTGTGCGAGGCGGCGATGCCACCGATGATGCGGGCCATGTCGAAGGTGCTCCGTGAGGTGCCGGGCAATCAGGCGCTCGTGGAATGCACGCGGCCCGGTATGTTGCGAGAACGTGAGCCGACGATACGGGCCGCACGGCACGCGCGGTACTGCGCGTAAACCATGAGTCGGGGAGAGATGCGACGCAGCGAAGATGATGGACGACCGGCCAGCGCGGGCTTGCGGGCGGGGTTTCGACGCCACGGCCCACGCGGCGCGATAAATAAAACCGATGGCCTGACAAAAAGGACGCAAGGGCACGGCGAACGGCCGGTTGTTCGAGAACCGGACCTTCACCAGTGGTGGCGTTGTGCTGACCACGGGGAGCCGACGTCGAGTGGTCCGTTGTCGTCGCGAAACGCGAGACATCCGGTCCGCGCCGACCGTGTCAGGAGTGCATCAATAGTGAATCGTCAACGGCTCGGGATGTTCCTGTGTAATCACGCAACTGGAGTCGACCGGCCAGCCCGCAGCCGTGATGGGCGGGTTATAGCGCTGGCATTGCCCGTTGGTGCCCAGCGTATACGACGAGACGGTGAGGAATTGCGAGTTGGTTTCCGGCGCGACATACACCGTGACGTCCGAGCCTTTCCTCACTGCAAACGCGGGACGCGATGCAGTCGTGCTGGGGATGAGCGGCGCGCCACTGCAATCGCTCGAATAGAACTGGTTCATGAAATACCATCCCCACGTGAACTCGGTCGCCGAATAGACGATCTTGTTGCCGGTGCCGGAGACTTGTCGCCGCATGATCGGCACGAACACCGGCGCTCCGTTCACCGACTGGAAGACACCGGCGCTGCCTCCTGCGTATTTCAATGGGCCGACTTCCTTCCCGTTTGCGTCGAAAACGCGCAGTACGTGCCGATGATGATGGTGGTGTTCGACTTCATCGGCAAACGACGTCATCGCGCCCGAGCACAGCAGCGTCAACAGAATCATTCTGCGCATGGCATGCACCTCAAGCCCATAGTCATGGTTCAGTGGGGACGCGCTTGTTGCGAAGTCCCTCGGCTAGCCTCACCGCGCGGGCGTGTTGCCGGTCGGAATGCGTACGGTGAGCGGCTCGGGATAAGCGCCGGTCAGCGAGAAGGTGCTCTCGGTCGGCCAGCCATATTCCGTGACGGGCGTGCTCGATGCCGCGCACGTAAAGGTCGGACCCGACCGCACGGACCCGATCACGATCGGAGCGGAGTTGGTAGCAGGCGCGACGTACAACGTGACGTCGTGGCCTAGCCGTATGGTGGTCGATGGCCGCACGCCTGTCGTCAATGTGATGACCGGTGTGCCGCTGCAGTCCGTCGACGTGAAGTCGGCCACGTTCATGCCCGACCATCTGAATTGCGTCGCCGAATAAACGGTCTGCGGACCGCCGTCGCCCGATACGATCACGCGCTCGATGGGCACGAATGCAATCGCGCCATTGACGGTCAGATAAACGCCGGGGCCGCCGTAATCGTCCAGTGGTCCGACGAATTTGCCTTGCGCGTCGAACACCAAGGGCGTCTCGCCCGCGAACGAAGCCGTCAATTGCAGCAGCAATAAGACCGAAACGACGAAAGCACGCATGTCTCCACCTCTTATGTCAGTTGCGGGCATTGCCGAATGAGCAAGCGATCGGGCAACCGTATGCGTTAGGATAGAACGACTCCGACGTATTGCAAAGTAAAAGCGTCAGAACGCATAAACAGGCTGACGCTTCGTCGAGCTGAGATTCTTCGTTTAGCACGGTCGAACTTCTCGATTATTGCTAGCCGATGTAAGACGGTCGGTGCGCGCTTAGATGACCGAAGGAAGCACATGCGATACTGCTGCGGCGCACGAAGACCGTACGACAAACGCTGGTCTGCTCGTCCGTAGGGGTATCCGTGGATGCCGGCACCGGAGCACCTATACTGAGCTGAGCAACGGGAGCCAGTCATGAAACAGCTAGTGCTCGTTTTCGCCGCATTGTGCGTTGCAACGCCGTTCGCTCTGGCGCAGTCGCATCCGAGCCCGGAAACGGATATGCGCGCGCCCCACAACAACCCGAAGCTGATGCCGAACGCGCCGCTCGGCAGCGAATATCCGTCGCACGGCAACGTGCAAGCAGGCGAGTTGAACCTCAACCCGGCGGACCCTCGCGCACAGATGGTCAACGGCCTGCCCAACAATGCGAACGACGGCGGCTATGGCGCGCCGCTCGCCGGCAACAAGGCAAACGTCCCGCCGCGCGACTGAGCGTATTCGGTAGCGGCTCTACGCAAACGCTTCGACGGCCTCATTCCCGGACCTGCTCAGCGCCTGGCGCGCCTGCGCCGCAGGCATCGGACGTCCGGTGAGGAAGCCCTGCACTTCATCGCATTCGTTGTCGGCGAGGAAGGCGAACTGTTCGATGGTCTCGACGCCCTCGGCAACGACGCTCATTCCCAGCGTATGAGCCATCGCCAGCACCGCCTTGACGATGACCTCATCGATCGTCGACTTACCGATGCCCTGAACGAACGACAGGTCGAGCTTGATGCAGTCGGGCTTGAACTCCCGAATGTAATTGAGGCTCGAGAAGCCTGTGCCGAAGTCGTCGATCGCAATCGACACGCCCATTCGTCTGATCGCGTTGAGCGCGACAAGCGCGGCCGGCGTCATCAACACGCTCTCGGTCACTTCGAGTTCGATGTTGCGCGGACTGACGCCGATCTTCACAAGCGTCCTCTCCACCGTGCTTGCGAAGTCGGAATGCAGAAACTGCATGGCCGACACGTTGATCGAAACGACGATGTCCGGATAATCCCGCGCCCAGTCTTTTGCCTGAAGGCATGCCTGTTCGAATACCCACTCGCCTATCGGCACGATCAGCCCTTTCTCCTCGGCGAGCGGTATGAAGACAGCGGGGCTGATGAGTCCGCGCTCGCCGTCGAACCATCGCAACAGCGCTTCGAACGCGACCGGTTGGCCAGTCCCCATCGCGACACGCGGTTGGAAAACCAGCCGCAACGCACCGGTCTGAACGGCACGACCGAGATGCTTCGCGAGCTCGACACGCTCGGCGTCGGCGGTCGCAATCGACTCGTCGTAGACCACGAGCGCGCTCTGCCGGGAACGCTTCGCGTGATACATCGCTGCATCGGCGTAGCGAATCAGCGTGCTTGCGTCGATCGCGTGATCGGGGAAAACTGCTACTCCAGCGCTCGCATTCGAAGCGACGCACTCACCGCCCACGCGCAGATTCGCGTTCACCGAAGCATGCAGCGCCTTCGCCCTGCCGATCAGTTCGTCGACGCGCGAGCGCCCGACAAGCAACGCGACGAACTCATCGCCGGCGAAACGCGCGACCACGTCGTACTCGCCGACGCTGCGCGATAGTCGCCGCGCGACCTCCTTGATAACCTCGTCGCCGCACACATGGCCCAGCGAATCGTTGATCTCCTTGAAGTTATCGAGGTCGATAAAGAGGACCGCTATCTGAGCCGTAGAAGTCGAGGCCGTGCCGAGCATGTCGGCCAGCCGCATATATAAGGCAGATCGATTGAGCAGGCCGGTCAACGGATCGAGGCTTGCCTGCAACTGCAATCGCTCCTGATCCCTGATACGGTCCGTGATGTCGCTGAACACTGCAACCGTGTGCGTCGTTTTGCCATGCTCATCGAGCACGGGCGAGATCTGACGCTGCGCCCAGAAGCGCGATCCATCTCGACGGCGTCCCTCGACGACCGTCGCGGCTTTGAGACGATCCGCGGTCGATGACGTGGTATAGAGCAAGGCGGCGTCGTCCATGCTTCCCGGCAGGACGTCGGCCGCTTCTTCGCCGAGAACGTCCGCAACAGGCAGCCCCGTGAGCCGCTGAAACGCAGGGTTTGCGTAGATGACCTGCACAGCGTCTTCGGCGGTGGTTTGCAGAAGGACGACGGCATTGTCCGACGCGTCCAGCGCCCGACTGCGAATCCTCAACTCCTGTCTTGCCATTTCGTGCGCGCTGACGTCGGCTGCCGTAACGAAACACGCTTCATGGCCGGCATAGTTCAGAAGATGGTACGAGACATCGACATGAATGATCTGACCGTCAAGGCGCGTATGCCTGCGCACGCCGCCCGACCCTGCCGGCGCGCCCGACGCAACGTACATCTCCAGGTCTCGCCGGAACTGCTGTCTATCCTCCGGCGGACGCAGTTCGTCAGCGGTAATCTGCATCAGCTCGCTGAGATTGCCTCCGTACTGACGCTGTGCCGCAGCGTTCGCGGTCAGCACGCGGCCGGTATGGATGTCGAAGATGAGCATTGCGAGCGGATGCTGCTCGAAATATTCGATGAAGCGGTCATGTGCTTCGCGCGCGACGATCTTGGCCGCGCTGCTAGAAAGCGACGCGCGATGCGCGATCACGAGTGCATAAGCCAGCAAGATTAAACCCGTGGCGAGTGCCACGGCGAACGTGACCTTCTGCCGGACAAGTTGCGCTTCCGCCGTGAGTTGCATCGTTGCGAGCTTCGACCTTTGCGCCAGTTGCAGTTCGGAAAGCCCATGCATGATCGACTGAAGCGTCTTGTTGGCCTTTTCCAGTTGCGCCGAATCGACGGTTCGGCTTGCGCCAGGACCGCGCGCGCTCGTTGCAGCCAAGTCGAGTTGCGATGCCCACAGACTCGTGTCGCTGCGCAGCGTCGATAGCTGATAGAGCGATGCTTCGTCGTCACCCAGGAAGCGCTGAAGCAGATCGTAAGAGCGCATGGCTTCGACGGCACGCGACACCGGCCAGGCGAGCGATCGAAACCGCGCGCTGCCGACGCCGGTAAGAAAGTCCGCGTTCGCGTCGATATGCAGATTGGCGATCAGTTCCAGTTGTGAACTGACCGTGAGCGCTTGTCGCAGCGCGTCTTCCTGTTGCGATCGCGATCTGGCCGCGAAATAGCACGTCAGCGCAGCGAACGATGCAATTGCAAACAGAAAGATCGCCGCTCCGAAAAGCCGGCCTCTTTTGGAGCCTCGAAGGCCCCGCACGAACCGCCGCACGTCTTTTTTCATTGCCACTTGCCGAACGCCAAATCTTTTGTAGTAGTGCGCGATGCGATGCCTGGAATGCGAATGCCGCAACGAATCGCACCTGACTCGGCCGACTGCCGTAGACCACTTAAGGAAAACGGCCTATCTCCGAACACTCTTATCGGCTGCTTATCCGTTTAGTTAAGTCAGGAGTCGTCCGTTTCGCCAGGCTGCGAAGCGCTAACGAGTAAATCGTGCCGGTCATGCACGCGATCATCGGTAAAACAGGGTTTTCATCAATGCGCGGCTTCGTTCCTTCCGACGATACTCAGGCACAACCTGTCGTCGGAGCACACCATGTCGCAAACGTTTCTCTCGCATCAGGAAATTTTCGAAAAAAGCATCGACCACCTTCTCACGCAAGGGTCGGCTTCGCTGCTGCCGCGCGGAGGCGGTGCTTACCGCGGACGATGCGGGGGTTGTCCCGTCGGCGCGCTGGTGCGGCCGGGCGACTATCGCACTGCCATGGAAGGCGTGCCCGTTCGCTTCATTCTCGCGGACCCGACGCGGGTTCCGGCTTATATGGATGTGGGCGTCGCCGCGCTCAGAAAGGCGCTCTTGCGGGCAAGAATCAACGTGTTCTCACCAGAAACGGTCGAACTGTTGAGCTGCTTGCAGAACGTACACGACGTGTTCGGCATCTGGGAATGGGAGGACCGCCTGCGTTCCATCGCGCGCCAATTCGGCCTCTCGGCCGAGCGCTTGCAGCGCGCCGCCTAGTGAATCAAGGCAACGCATCATGAAAGACCTGACGGAAATCTTCGCAAAAGTGCGGTCGCATCTGCTTGCGCAGCAGGCCTTATCCGTGGATGACGACGGAACCTGCCGCCTGCGCGGGCAAGACGGCCGCCGATGCGCAATCGGCATCCTGATCGATGACGCGCACTACGGTCATCCGCTGGAAGGCCTCGGAATCAGCTATTACAAGACGGGGCAAGACGGTCCGCTACTGCGCGCGCTGGCGATGTCCGGTGTCGACGTGTATCGCGCGGAAACGTTAGCGCTACTTCACGACCTCGAAGATTTGCATGATGCGGGCGACGTCGCAGACTGGCCGCTTCAGCTTTCTGCTGTGGCCAAGCGTCACGCCATAGCGCTGACCGAGGACGCGATGGTTTGACGGCGCAAGGCGCGGCGAGCAGGCCGCGCCTTGATGCCTTTGCCTCGGCATCTTCCTAATCGGCGATAGCAGTGACATCAACCCCCAGTTCTGGGAATTCGGCGATCAACAAGAACCCTATAATCGCACGATACTACGCACCGCTCTCGATCTGACTGCGCGGCAAGCGTCCCGCTTTATCGCCCGGGCCAGGCAAAGAACATCAAAATCGCGTCGAACGCATGCAAATCAAAAACTCCAAACGGTGGGCGCCGCGCGGAGCAAAGAGGTGGCTCATCGCCGGAGCAGCACTTTTTGCCGCCGGCGTCATCAGAACGATGCTGCACCCGTTGCTCGGTCCCGTCATGCCCGGCGCGGCTTTCCTGATCGCTGCGGCGCTCGTTCAGTACTATTGCGGCCTCGCGCCCGCCTCGTTCGTGATGTTGGCGGGGCTCGTGATCGCCGACTATCTGTTCGTCCCGCCGTACGGGCGCATCGACGTCATCGACGCTTCCGACTTCCGGCTGCTCATCTCCTATCCGCTCATCACGATCGTCGTCATCACGCTGATCGAGCGCTTGCGACGCGCGCAGTATCGCGCGGAGTTGCTCGCGGCGGTCGCGCAGTCGCGCTATGAAATGCTGCTGCGTCACGACAACGAGCGGCTCATCGCGCGTCGCGCCACGGACGAAATGCATCGGATGCTGCATCACATCGCGCAATACAATCGCTCGCTCATCGTCATCAAGGCGCTCGACCTGGCGAACGGCGTGTCGCCCGGCAGTGTCGTGGCGGCGGCGACTGCCACGCGCAACGGCGTCTTCGACGACACATCGTTCGGCTCAGGCATCGCGTACGGGACGAAGCATGCCGAGGCGCACGAAGAGGATCTTGCCCGCGTAAGCGTTCGCCTGACGCCGGGGCATCACCGCATCCGTTTCCGGTCCGGCGGACGCGACGACTGGCAAGCCGTCGAGTGCGTGTGCGAGCGCTTCGTCACGCCGTCGGGCGACTTCCTGATCCTGCGAGCAGAAGACTGATTATGAACGCGCCCGAGTTTTCATCGGCACACGGCCACGATCACGCCGTTTTGCTTCTGCACGGCCTTTCCAGTTCGCCACTCGAACTGCGTTTCCTCGCGCGCTTTCTCGCCGACGAAGGTTTCGCAACGCATACGCCGGAATTGCGCGGATACAGCGCGGGCACCGGACACGAAGCGATGGAAGGATGGATCGACGCGGCCGTCAAGGAATTCGACGCGCTTGCCGCGCGCTATCGCCACGTCTCCGTATGCGGGCTTTCGATGGGCGCGACGCTCGCAGCGGCAGTCGCGCAACGACGCCCGGACGCGCGCGCGTTGTTGCTGCTGTCGGTCACGCTCGACTACGACGGCTGGGCGATACCGTGGTACCGCTTCCTGCTTAACTACCTCTACTACACGCCGTTGCGCTCACGCTACCGCTATCGCGAAGAGGAGCCCTACGGCTTGCGCAACGAGGCGTTGCGCTCGAAGATCGCGCGCGCGATGCAGAAGAACGAAATCAGCGAAGTCGGTCCCGCGTCCATCGCCATGCCGGCGCTGCACGAAGCCAGCCGCCTCGCTCACGCGGTGCGCAAGGAGCTGAAGGGCATCACGACGGACTGCCTCATCATTCACGCCATCGACGACGAGACGTCGAGCCCGCATAACGCGCGCTTCGTGGGCAAGAACGTCGGGGCGTCGTTCCTCCGCACGATCTGGCTCGACGATTCATATCACATGATCACATCGGATAACGAGCGCGAAGTCGTCGCGCGGGAATGCGCGCTCTTCTTGCGCGAAAGCGCGGCCGCCTCGGAATCGAACCATGCGCCGACGCCGGTCGTGTCGCGCGCCCTCGCGCGACGTTTGCGGCAATTGGCGACCGTTGCGAGGAAGGCATGAATCGCACGTGCGCGGTCGCGGCGGCCCTCGCCCTTGTGCTAACGGCTACTACGCACCCGGCGGACGCTGATGAGCCGCCGCCCGCGAGTGACTGGAAGGTGTCGATCGGGCCCGGCCTGTACGTCTTTCCGAAGTATCCCGGCTCGTCGAAATTGCAGGTGCTGCCGTTCCCGGTTCAGGACATATCGTGGAAGGAACGCATCTTCTCGCAAGGCCCGGACGTGCTCGGCGTGAATGCGTTGACGGGCGAGAACTATCACGTCGGTGCGTCGCTAAGCTTCGATTTTCAATCGCGATCCGCCTCCGACGACTCCCGTCTGAAGGGCTTGCCTAATGTCCACTACGGCCCCAAGCTGCGGCTTTTTGCAGACTACACGTGGTGGGCGTTCACCGGCGCGGCTGCCGTCTATCAGGACATCGCCGGAACGGGGCAAGGTCTCACCGCGATGACGGACCTCTATATGTCGGCTCCGTTGGGCAAGCTCTTGCTCTCGGTCGGGCCGGGCCTGACGTGGGCGAATGCAGCTTATACGAGGACCTTTTTCGGCGTCAGCGCGCAGGAAAGCGCCGCGTCCGGCTTGCCCCAGTACGCGACGGGTTCCGGCTTGCGCGATATCCACCTCGGCCTGAACGCGACGTACACGATGAACGCTCACTGGTCCGCCGATGTGACGGCGCAAATCGGACGGCTCGAAAAATATGCCGGCGGCAGTCCGATCACCGAGCGCCGTCTCGATCTCAATGGCGTGGCGTCTGTTGCATATCACTTCTGATGCCGCGATGCGAGCGGTAGTCTCGCGAGACTAGCCGTTGCCCTGCGCTTCCAGATGCCGCAGCAGCTTGCCCACCATCCATACGACGGTCATTCCGACGAGCACGAAGAACGCGGCGAGCGGCGTCAGCACCTGCACCGAGACGAAGCCCGCGAGTCCCATCATCGCCGACGAAACAAGCAGCAGCGCGCAGCCCAGAATCGCACTCGTCAACCCCGCGATGTGCGGGAACAGCGAATTGCCTTTCGCCATGAGCGTCGGATACATCGCGCCGGCGCAAAAGCCCATCACGAGCACGGGCAGCGCGAGCGTCCATACCCGAAGGCCGACGGTCAACGCGAGCAGCAGCATGACGGCCGACGCAGCCGCCATCGTCCATGAGCCGATGCGCAGCCGCGCTTCGGCGCTCGGCAGACGCGGACCATGCACGCGGTTCGACAGACCGCCGAAGAAGTACATCATGCCGATGCCGAGCGCGAGATAACCGAAGTACGTCGGCGGCTTGTGCAGCGTGTTCTGGACCATGAACGGTCCGACGATATTGAACACGAGCAGAATGCTGTAGCACAGGCCCTGCGCGAGAAAGCAGCTCTGAAACACCGGACTTGCGAGCACCTTGCCCGCGTTCGCCATCAGCGTGCGCGGCTCGAGCCGCACCGGCCGCCGCAAGGTCTCGCGATAACGCCACACCAGCGCCCACATCACGATCGAATAGATCAGCAGGAAGACGAGGCACGCCTTCCAGCCGAACGCGGTTTGCAGATGCGCACCGATCACGGGCGCGACAATCGGGGCGAGCCCCCAAGCGATCGACATATACGTGAACGCGTGCATCAACGCATGGCCTGAGAACGAATCGGTGATGATGGCCTTCGCGAGCAGATTCGTCGCCGCAATGCCGAAGCCTTGCAGGCAGCGCGCGATGAGAAACGTTTCGAGGTTCGTCGCGGCGAGCGACAGCAGGCAGCCGAGCGTGAAGACGACGAGCCCGAACGCGAGCACGCGCTTGCGGCCGTATGCGTCCGCCACGGGTCCGAGCGTCAGTTGGCCGAGCGCGTAGGCCGCCATGTAGCCCGAGACGCTCGACTGGATCGCTTGCGGCGAGGTCGCGAAATAGCGCGCCATCGCGGGTAGCGCGGGCACGTAGATGTCGATGGCAAGCTGCCCTGCCGATGCGAACAGACACACGAGGAACAGCAGAAAGCGCGGCGAGTTCGCCGGGCGCGCGGCGACGAATGTGCCGTCCGGATGAGCAGGGTTCATGAAAGCGATGAAAGCGACCAAAGCGACGAAGGAGCGGATGCCGTGACGAGGCATCCGCCGGTTCAGATGGAATGATGCTTGGAAGCGGCGTCAGCGCGTATTCTGCCTGTCATCGCGCGATGCCGCCGAACGCGCCTCATCCGCTATGCGCCGCTGCGGTTTGCGGCGACGCGTTGCGCGTCGGCATCGCGAGTCGACCCTTTCGCCGGACGCCCCGCCCAGTGACCCGCGAGCATCGAGCCCGACAGGTTGTGCCACACGGAAAACAGCGCGCCGGGCAGCGCGGCAATCGGCGTGAAGTAGAGCTTGCCGAGCGTCGCGGCGAGACCCGAGTTCTGCATGCCCACTTCGATCGCCAGCGTGCGGCAAACGGCTTCGTCGAAACCGAGCAGACGCCCGCCCCAGTAGCCGCCGAGCAATCCGATGCCGTTGTGCAGCACCACGCCCAGCGCCACGACGACGCCCACCGACGCAATGCTCTTCTGCGTTCCGCCGACGACCGCCGCGATGATGAGCAGGATCGACACCATCGACACGAGCGGCAGCACCGGCTCGATCTTGCGCACCAGCTTGCCGAAGAAATGATTCACGATCAGCCCGACGATGATCGGCAGCGCGACGATCTGCAGGATGCTCATGAGCATGCCGTGCACATCGACGGCGATGGACGCATCGACATAAAGGCGCGTGAGCAGCGGCGTCGCGAACACGCCGACGAGTGTGGAGAGCGCGCTGATCGTCACCGAAAGCGCGACATCGCCGCGCGCCAAATAGATCATCACGTTCGACGCCGTGCCGCTCGCGACGCTGCCGACGAGCACCATGCCCGCGGTGAGATCGGGCGGCATGCGCAGCGCCTTCGCGATGACCCAGGCGGCGAGCGGCATCACGAGATAGTGCAGGACGATGCCGGCGACGACCGGCGCCGGACGCGTGAAGACGCGCCGGAAATCGTCGATGGAAAGCGTCACGCCCATCGACAGCATGATGATGGTGAGCAGTGTCGTCACGTGCGGCGCGATGCCGGTGACCGATGACGGCGAGAAGTACGCGGCAACCGAAGCAAGTACGGCCCAGAGCGGAAAAAGACGGGTAATGCGAGCAAGCATGTGGTGCGGTCCTCGAATGTCGTGGCGTGTGTGTTCTGAGCGAACGTCGAGCGCAGCAGCCGGCGCGTGATGCCCGAAGGCGTCACGGCGATACGTTTTGCTGCGTCGGATGGCAAAGCGCGGCGTGGGTCGCGGGCCGCGTGTGGGACGAAATGCTTGCCTTCGTGGGGCGAATGCCCGCTTACGATGCCGAGCCGCGCGGGTCACGCGCGACGCGGCCAGTCGGCGGGCAAGGCTCGTATTTTACCGGCGCCCGCCCGGAGTTCGCGCACCGCCCTGACAGGCAATGCGGATTCAGCGCGTCGACTCGATGGCGGCGGGGCTCAGATCGGTCGGAAAGCAGTGGGGATGTTCGAATCCCATCGGCGAGGCGCCCGTCGAATAGATGATGTTGTCGGTGTTGTTCGGCCCCTGACCGCGCGGCACGTTGCCGAGTCCCGCGAGCTTGCGCATGCGGTATGCGATCGCATGATCGGCGCAGGCGCTGTCGCCGCTCACGCCGAGACCGCCGATCACCTTTCCGCCCGCATAGAGCGCCACGCCGCCGCCGAAGGTGATCACGCCGCCGAGCGTGCGCCCGATGCCGCTGCCGTGTTCCAGAAAGCGCGCATCGAACGGATTCGAGTTGTTCAGACCGTAGAGCGAGCCGCCCGGCTGCGTGGCCGCGTAAAGATTCGCCGTGGAGAGCGCGAGCGCATCGTTGGAGAAGCCGTTCGCCGTGTACGCCTTCGCAATCGCGATGGCGCGACTGCCGGGCCACGCGTCGCCCGTCTTGATGACGGAGCACAAGTGCCCTTCGCGATCCACGACCGCGGCCCACATCCGGTTCGGCTTGAAGATACCGCCGTTGCCGTCGCCCGCATTGACGACTTTGGCCAGTTGATTCTCGACCAGCGAGACGGTTCCTTGGGGAAGCATGCAACGTCCCTGCGGATAGTCGTCGTAGCCGTACGCGTGAGCGAGCGGCGACACGAGTGCAACGGACATTGCGGCGGCCAACGAGTAAGACGCGATCATGCGCATGGCGATTCTCCCGACGTATTCACGATTTAACTACACGAGTGAAGCACTAAACCGATCGCTGCCTAACAAGATAGGATGCCTTAGTGAATAGAACGAACGTTGTTTCTTCGTCGTAAACCCTGAACGAAGAAGAGCGCGCTGCCTACGCAAGGCTCGTAGAAAGCGCGCTGTAATCGGAAGAAAGTCAGCCCGACACCGACGCTTCCACCACGGCGAGATAGGCCGCCAGCGCCCGCTTGACCTCGCGCAGATAACGCTTCGCGAGTTGCACGTCGCCCATCGCGGGACGCAGCTTGATGGCGAGCGCGCCGCTCGCGAGCGCGCGCAACATGTCGACGTAAAGCGCGCGCTCGGCGGGCTTCACGCTCGCCATGCGCACGTCGATCACCTTTCTGAGCGTGCCGGACTCGCGCTTGGTCTTGTCGTCGTGCGGCATGACCGACATAAGGATGAGGCAGTCAGGGTGCTGCTCCAGATACGTGATGTAAGGCGTCATGATGCGGTCGATCACCGCCTCCGACGACAACGTGCGCCACGTCTCGGTATCGATCTTATCGAGCGCGTCGTCGATCTCGCCCATCGCTGCCTTGTGTCGATCCCAAAGCGCGCTCAACAGACTCTCGCGGTCCGGAAAGAAGTGATACATCGAGCCGATCGGCGTCTGCGCGCTGCGTGCCACGCCATGCATGGTCACGCCCGCGAGACCTTTCTCCACAATCAGATCGGCCGTCGCGTCGAGCACCGACTCGATGCGCGCGCGCCCGCGCGCCTGCAATGGCGAACGCGCGCTGCTGGCGCGTTCAGGCGCAAGCGGGTCGTGATCGTGTGACTTCGTCATCGGGTCTCCTTGTCGAACGAAACTAGACGCATCCGTCTACAATCATGCATACTAGACGATGCCGTCTAGTTTGGCGAGCGTGCCGCGCGAATGCCGCGGCCGCGCCATCGGATGCAGGTTCATTACGGCCGCCTTGCAGCGCGGTCATATCGAGGTTGGAGAAATCATGGCAGTTACAGCGCCTGCACAGGGCGGCGAATCGAACGAGTCGACCCAACGCAAATCGTCGCGGCGACGCGTGCTGTTGCTCATCGTCGGCATCATCGCCATTGTCGCGGGCCTGATCTGGGGACTGCGCTGGTGGACGGTCGGCCGCTTCATCGAGAGCACGGACGACGCGTATCTTCAGGCGGACAGCGTGACCATCGCGCCGAAGGTAGCCGGTTACGTGACCGACGTGCTCGTCGCCGACAATCAGGCGGTGGCGGCAGGCGCACCGCTCGCGCGGCTCGATACGCGCCAGTATCAGGCGTCGCTCGATCAGGCCAAGGCCACGCTCGATGCGCGCGCCGCCGACATCCAGCGCGCCGAGGCCGAACTCAAGCAGCAGCACGCCAATGCCGATCAGGCCAAAGCGCAAGCCGAGGTATCGCGCGTGAGCCTCGCGCATGCTGAAGACGACGTGCGCCGTTATCGGCCGCTCGTCGCCACCGGGGCGGAAACCGAGGAGCGGCTCGCGAGCCTCGTGAGCACGCGCGATCAGGCTCGCGCCACGCTCGCCGCGAATCTGGCTGCGGCACGCTCGGCGGCCACGCAAATCGGCGCGACCGAAGCGCAGATCGTGCAGGCCCGCGCGCAGATGGAAGCCGCAGAGGCGCAGGTGAACCAGTCGAAGCTCGATCTCAACGACACCACGCTGTACAGCCCGCTCGCCGGGCGCGTCGGCGACCGCACCGTGCGCGTCGGCCAGTACGTGCAGCCGGGCACGCGTCTGATGACGGTAGTGCCGGTGCAGAGCGTGTATCTCGAAGCGAACTTCAAGGAAACACAAGTGGGCCGCATGCGCATCGGTCAGCCGGCGACGCTGCACGTCGATGCGCTGAAGGGCACCGAGCTGCACGGCGTCGTCGAGAGTTTCTCGCCCGGCACCGGCGCGCAGTTCGCGCTGTTGCCGCCGGAGAACGCGACGGGCAACTTCACGAAGATCGTGCAGCGCGTGCCGGTACGCATTCGCATCGACACCGGGCCGCAAACGCGTCAGGTCCTGCTGCCGGGGCTGTCCGTGACCGTCGACGTGGACACGAAGTCGGCCACCGATGACAGCAAGCGCATCGCAGCCGAGAATCGTCATGACTGAGGCTCGCGCGAACGCGCCGGCACGCGCCACCGCGACGGACTGGATCGCCGTGACCGCCGGCGCGCTCGGCGCGCTGATGGCCACGCTCGACATCTCCATCACGAACTCGGCGCTGCCGCAGATCCAGGGCGAAATCGGCGCGACCGGCACCGAAGGCACGTGGATTTCCACCGGCTATCTGATGTCGGAGATCGTGATGATTCCGCTCGCCGCGTGGCTCACGCGCGTCTTCGGTCTGCGCAATTTCCTGCTCGGCAACGCGGTGCTCTTCACGATGTTCTCCGCCATCTGCGGCCTTTCGCATTCACTGCCGATGATGGTGGCCGGCCGCATCGGCCAGGGCTTCACCGGCGGCGCGATGATTCCCACGGCGCAGACCATCATCCGCACGCGGCTGCCGCGCGAACAGATGCCGGTGGGCATGACCATCTTCGGCCTGATCGTGCTGCTCGGGCCGCTCATGGGGCCGGTGGTCGGCGGCTGGCTCGCGGAAAACATCTCGTGGTCGTGGTGCTTCTTTCTCAACTTGCCGGTGGGCGTCGCGTTGGTGGCGCTCCTGCTTTCCGGCTTGCCGTCCGAGAAGTCGCAGTGGGACGCGTTCTTCAAGGCCGACTGGATCGGCATCGCAGGTCTCGCTATCGGGCTCAGTTCGCTCACGGTCGTGCTCGAAGAAGGCCAGCGCAATCAGTGGTTCGAATCGAGCGAGATCGTGCTGCTCTCGTGCGTCGCCGCGTTCGGCATGGTGTTGATCGCCGTGTCGCAGGTGATTGCGAAGCGCCCGATCGTGCGGCTCTCGCTCTTGCGCAATCCGCGCTACGCGAGCGTCATTCTGATCGTCTTCGCCGTCGGCGCCGGACTCTACTGCGTGTCGTTTCTGCTGCCGCAGTTCCTGAGCATCGTGGCAGGCTACAACGCGCTGCAGTCGGGCTCCATCATGCTGATTTCCGGCGTGCCCGCGTTTCTCATCATGCCCGTGTTGCCGCGCCTGCTCGGCAAGGTGGACTCGCGTGTGCTCGTGATCGCGGGCCTTCTCTGCTTCGCAGGAAGCTGCCTGCTGGACATTTCGCTGACCGCGCAAAGCGTCGGCCACGACTTCTTCTGGTCGCAGATTCTGCGCGGCATCGGCCAGATGCTCGCGATGATGCCGCTCAATCAGGCGTCGATGGCCGCGGTGTCGCGCGAAGAATCGGGCGATGCCGCCGGGCTTTACAACATGGCGCGCAATCTCGGCGGCTCGGTCGGGCTCGCGATTCTCGGCACGGTGATCGACCGGCGCAATGACTTTCATAACGCGGCCATCCGCGAATCCGTGACGGCGAATTCGGTCATCGGGCAGGAGCGCATCGCCGGAAGCGCCGCGAGTTTCTTCGCGCAGACCGGCGACATGGCGCACGCGAAGTTGCAGGCGCTCGGGCAACTCTCGATGCAGATCGGCCAGCAAGCCGTCGTCATGACGTACTCCGAAACGTTTTATGTGCTCGCCATCGCGCTGCTCGCCTGCCTGCCGCTCGCGATGTTGCTGAAAACACCGTCGTTCAAACCCGGCGAAGCGCCGTCCGCCGGACACTGAAGCAATGAATCTCCACACGATGTCCCGTTCTCATTCTGGTTTCACGCGCCTGCTGCCGCTCGCGGCGCTCGCGCTCGCGGCCTGCACCGTCGGACCCGACTATCACGGCGCGCCCGAGGTCGCCGCGCAATCCGTGCAAAGCGGCGCGTTCGTGCGCGCGCCGTCACAGGGCGTGCTCGCCACGCGCGCGCCGGCCGCATGGTGGCGCTCGCTCAACGACCCGCAACTCGACGCGCTGATCGACGCCGCGCTCGCCGGCAATCTCGACGTGAAGATGGCGCAGGCGCGTTTGCGCCAGGCGCGCTCGCAATTGCGCGGGGAACGCGCGAACGCATTGCCGAAGGCTTCGGCGTCCGCGGCGGCGTTGCGCATGCGCTCGCCTGACACGGCCATCCTCGGCGGATCGGAAGGCTCGGGCGGCCGTGGCCCGCTGGACTTCTACACCGTCGGCTTCGATGCATCGTGGGAGATCGACCTCTTCGGCGGCACGCGCCGCGCGATCGAAGCGGCATCGGGCGAAGCGGAAGCCGTGCAGGCCGATCTCGCCGATACGCAAGTGTCGCTGGCCGCCGAGGTCGCGTCCGCCTATATCGACTTGCGCGACGAGCAAGAGCGGCTCGCGCTCGCGCAGCGCACGGCCGACTATCAGCAGCAGATGCTCACGTTGACCGAGCAGCGCCGCGCACGCGGCACGGCGGCCGAAGTGGATGTCGAGCGCCTGAACACGCAGGTCAACACGACGCGCGCGACGCTCGTGCCGCTGCAAGTGCAGATTACCGACTCGCTGGATCAACTCGCGGTGCTGACGGGCCGCGTGCCCGGCGCGCTCGATGTCGAACTCGCGCAGCCCGCGCCGCTGCCGGCGCTGCCCGCGTCGGTTCCGATCGGCGATCCCGCGACGATGCTGCAGCAGCGCCCGGATATTCGCGCGGCGGAGCGGCGTCTCGCATCGAGCAACGCGCAGATCGGCGAGCATATCGCGGATTATTTTCCGAAGGTCTCGCTGCTCGGCGATATCGGATTCTCGGCGGCGGATCCGGGGCATCTGATTCGCAAGGAGAACTTCTCGTGGCTGGGCGTGCCGTATCTGCAATGGAACGTGCTCGATTTCGGTCGCACGGCGGCGAGCGTCGATGCAGCGAAGGCATCGCGTGACGAAGCCGAGGCGCGTTACGGCAAAACCGCGCTCGCCGCGCTGAAGGACGCGAACTCGGCGCTTTCGCGTTATGGCAATCAGCGCGAGCATGTCGTGCGGCTTCAGGAAGTGCAGGCGTCGTCGGAGCGGTCGGCTACGCTCGTGCGTCAACGGTACACAGCTGGCGTTTCCACGCTCATCGACTTGCTCGACGCACAGCGCACCGAGTTCGCCGCGCAACAGGACGTCGTCGCGGCGCGCGCCGAGTTGCTGAAAGATTTCGTGTCGCTGCAAAAGAGTCTCGGCCTCGGCTGGCAGCAAGCGTCGGACTCGACTTCCTGACAAACACATTCGATTGCTCTGCGGAATGCATCTTGCGACAGCGTTCAGTCTTGAACCCTGTGCTTCCGGCATCACGCGGAGAATCGAATGCATCGAGCGAAACACCCTGCCACACGCTTCACCACTCTTACACGCGCATTGCTGATCGCGGCGAGCGCCGCGGCGTTCTCAACCGCCACGCAAGCACAAAGCGAAATACAAGCCGCGTCCGCAGCCGTGGCGGCGAGCGCGCCCGCCTCGTCGCCGCTGCCGCCGTCGGAGCTCTACGGCGACCTGTATCGCGAGGTGCAACTCGCGCACGTCTATCCCGATAGCAAGACCTTCGCCGACATGACGCCGAACGTGTCGCCGCAGCAAGTCATGATCGACTATGCGAACCGGACGCAGCCGTTCGATCTCGCGCGCTTCGTCGGCTCGCACTTCACGCTGCCGCAGCGGGAAACCAAGGGCTACGCGTCCGACCCGAACGAAAGCGTGACCCAGCATATCGACACGCTCTGGACCGTTCTGCGCCGCAACCCGGATGCGAACGCGAGCCCGTGGTCATCGCTGTTGCCGCTGCCGTATGCGTATGTCGTGCCGGGCGACCGTTTCGACGAGATCTACTACTGGGATTCGTACTTCATCATGCTCGGGCTGCGGCAAAGCGGGCAGCGCGAGTTGATGAAGAATGAACTGGATAACTTCGCGACGCTCATCGACCGATACGGGCATATTCCGAACGGCAACCGCAGCTACTATCTGAGCCGCTCGCAGCCGCCCTTCTTCGCGCAGATGGTTCAGCTCGCGGCGGAAACCGACGGCGACAGCGCGTATCTGCGCTATCTGCCCGAACTCGCGCGCGAATACGCGTACTGGATGGACGGCGAGAACAAGGTCGCGCCCGGCGAGGCGTATCGGCATGTCGTGCGCCTGTCCGACGGCACGCTCCTGAACCGCTATTGGGACGACCGTGCCACGCCGCGCGACGAGTCGTATCGTGAAGACGTGGAAACGGCGAAACAGATGCCGCAACGCAATTCGGAAGACTTGTGGCGCAATCTGCGCGCGGGCGGCGAAACCGGCTGGGACTTCAGTTCGCGCTGGTTCTCGGACGGCAAGTCGCTCGCGACGATCGAAGTCACGTCGCTCGCGCCGGTCGATCTCAACGCGCTGCTCTACGATCTCGAACGCACGCTGGCGCGGGCGTATCGCGTGAAAGGCGATGCCGCGCAAGCCGAAGACTTCGAACAACGCGCGCTCGCGCGGGCGCAGGCGATCCGCAGCCATCTCTGGGACCCGCAACTGCACGCGTTCGGCGATTACGATTTCGTCGCGCATGCGCTCACGCATCGCCTGAGCGCCGCGACGGTATATCCGCTGTACGCGGGCATCGCGACCAAAGCGCAGGCGAGCGCGGTGGCATCGACGATTCGCGCGAAGTTGCTGCGCGTGGGCGGCCTCGCCACAACGACCGTGCGCTCCGGCCAGCAATGGGACGAGCCCAACGGCTGGGCGCCGCTGCAATACCTCGCGATCATGGGCCTGCGCCGCTATGGCGAGTCCGCGCTCGCGCGGCAAATCGCGGAGCGCTGGATTCAGACGAACGTCGCGTATTACCAGCACACCGGCAAGCTCGTCGAGAAATACGATGTGGACGCGAAAGCGGGATCGACCGCGGCGGGCGGCGGCGAGTATCCGTTGCAGGACGGCTTCGGCTGGACCAACGGCGTACTGCGCACGTTGATGGTCATGTATCCGTCGGCGGCAGGCGCGACCACCCGTCCGGTCGATGTCCCTTCCGGCGCGGCCGGCGTCGCGGACGCGGCGGCTTCGGCGGCGAAGGCGTCGAAGAATACGCATCGGCTGGCGCCGACGCCGAGCGGGGAATAAGCGACTTAGGATCGTCGGAATTCGGGATCGTGCGCGGCGCTATACTCACGCGCTTTTTCGCCACGCACGGCCCGAAGGACAACCGATGAACGCACTTCCCCCTTGCCCGCACTGCCATTCACAATTCACGTATGAAGACGGCGGCGCGTACGTCTGCCCGGAGTGCGCGCACGAATGGACCGCAAGCGCAGACACCGCTGCCGAAGCATCCGCGAAGGTCTATCGCGATTCGGCGGGCAACGTGCTCAACGACGGCGACACCGTCACCGTCATCAAAGACCTGAAGCTGAAGGGCTCGGGCGGCGTCATCAAGATGGGCACGAAGGTCAAGAACATCCGCCTCGTGGATAGCGACCACGATATCGACTGCAAGATCGACGGCTTCGGCGCGATGAGCCTCAAATCGGAGTTCGTGCGCAAGGCCTGAGCGTTTGAACGGCGGCAAGCGCATTGTAAAGATGCGTTACGATGCGTGTTTTCCACGCCGCGCCCCGCCGTTTCGTCTTGATTGCGTCCGAATTCAAAGCCATCGCCCGCGCGATGCTCGCCCGTCTCGCGGCCCGGCTGCGTCCGCACGTCCGGCCGCGTACGCTTCTTCTGCTGCCGGCGCTCTTCGTGCTGTACGTGCTCGCGCTGATTCCGTTCACGCCCGGCATCAGCGATATCCGCAAGGCCAAGGTGGATCAGCCCGCGCAGATTCTTTCCGCCGATGGCAAGCTGCTCGCCGAATTCAAGCCGACGCATCGCGAATGGGTCAGCGTGAAGCAGGTCTCGCCGTACGTCATCGACGCGCTCATTTCCACCGAAGACCGGCGCTTCTACTCGCATCACGGCATCGACTGGCGGCGCACGGCGTCGGCGGCGCTGCACACGTTCTCGGGCGATCGCCAGGGCGGCTCGACGCTCACTCAACAACTCGCGCGCAATCTGTATCCCGATGAAATCGGCCGGTCGCAGACGCTCACGCGCAAGCTCAAGGAAGCGATCACCGCGTTCAAGATCGAAGCCGTCTATTCGAAAGACGAGATTCTCGAAACATATCTGAACACGGTGCCGTTTCTGTACAACGCCTACGGCATCGAAATGGCCGCGCGCACGTACTTCGGCAAGTCCGCGGGTCAGCTCGACGTGCTCGAAAGCGCGACGCTCATCGGCATGCTCAAGGGCAACAGCTACTACAACCCGGTGATCAATCCCGAGCGCGCGCTCGACCGCCGCAACATCGTGCTCGGGCAGATGGTGCGCTTCGGACATCTTCCGCCCGCGAAGCTCGACGCGCTCGCGAAGCGGCCGCTGCGCATCGACTTCGAGCGGCAGACCGAAGAGCCGGGACGCGCGCCCCATTTCGCGCAGCAGTTGCGCAAGTGGCTGATCGCGTGGGCCGACGACAACGACTTCAATATCTATTCGGATGGCCTCGTCGTACGCACAACCATCGACTCGCGCCTTCAGTCGATGGCCACGCAGGCGCTCACGTGGCAGGGCAATCAGTTGCAGTCGATCGCCAACGCCGCGTGGAACGGACACGGCGGATGCGCGAACGCCGACGCCGATCTCGCGCGCGCGTTCGTGCGAGAGACGAGCGAATACCGCGCCGCCCGCGATGCCGGCGCGACCGACGCGGACGCCATCAAGCATCTGATGGCGGACCGCGCGTTCATGCGCAACGTCTGCGAGAACAAGACGCGCGTGCAGGCCGCGTTCCTCGCGCTGGATCCGCGCAACGGGCAGATCAAGGCGTGGGTCGGCAGCCGCGACTTCACGCAGGACCCGTTCGACCACGTTCAACAGGCGCGCCGCCAGCCGGGCTCGACGTTCAAGCCCTTCGTCTATGGCGCGGCGTTCGAGCGCGGCGCGTTGCCGACGGATACGTTCATCGATCAGGACGTGACCATTCCGGTAAAGGGCAACGAGACCTGGCATCCCACCGACGAAGCGCCGCCGAGCGGCCGCCCGGTCAGCCTGCGCGACGGCATCGCGTTTTCGAAGAACCGCATCACCGCGCAGTTGATGCAGTCGGTCGGGCCGGCACGCGTCGCACGCCTCGCGCGGGACATGGGCGTGCGCGAGAGTCATCTGGATGTGGTGCCGTCGCTTGCGCTCGGCACGAGTCCGGTGACGCTGAAGGAGATGGTCTCGGCGTACGGCACCATCGCCGACAACGGCAATTACATGGAGCCGCTACTCGTTACGCGCATCGAGGACCGCAAGGGCGACGTGCTCGCGCAGTTCGAAAGCACGCCGCAGCGCGCGCTGTCGGTCGACGCGACGCACAAGCTCGTCGACGTGATGCGCGATGTCGTGAATCGCGGCACGGGCACAGCGATTCGCACGCGCTTCGGCATTCGCGGTGATGTGGCCGGCAAGACGGGCACGACGCAGGACAACGCGGACGGCTGGTTCATTCTGATGCATCCGCAGCTGGTGGCGGGCGCGTGGGTGGGCTTCAACGACAGCCGCGTGACGCTGCGCAGCGACTACTGGGGACAAGGCGCGCATAGCGCGTTGCCGATGGTCGGCGACTTCGTGCAGCGCGCGTTGCGCTCGCATCTGATCGACTCGCGCGCGCGCTTCGACACGCAGGCGCCGCCGAGCGCGTGGCAGACTTTCGTCACGCGACTGCGCGGATGGATCGACGAGACGTTCGGGAAGAAACCCGCGCAGACGGCGGTGCACAAGCCGGTGCGTGTCAAGCGTGCGCCTGCGCAACCGGCGGCCGAAGTGACGGAGGAGCCGCCGCAGCCACCGCAGCCGCCGATCCTTCCCGCCGAACCGCCGCTGCTTCCTGCTTCGACCGCATCGCCTGCCGCGGCCGCGAGCGAAGCGCCTGCGGCGGCATCCGCCACCGAACCTTAAAGCCCGGCTTCCGAGAAGAACCCCGCGACGATATCGTCTTTGAGACGCGCGAGTCGCGCATCGGTGCGAGCTCGCGGACGCGGCACGTCGACATCGACAATGTCGGCGATGCGTCCCGGCCGCGCCTGCATCACCACGACGCGATCCGCGAGCAGCACCGCTTCCTCGACATCGTGCGTGACGAGCACCATCGTGATCCGCTCGGCGGCCCAGATCCGTTGAAGTTCGTCCTGCATGCGGGCACGCGTGAGCGCATCGAGCGCGCCGAACGGTTCATCGAGCAGCAACAGGCGCGGCCGATTGACGAGACCGCGAGCAATCGCCACGCGCTGCGCCATGCCGCCCGACAGTTGGTGCGGAAAGTGCCGCTCATACCCGCGCAGCCCGACGAGCGCGATGTGCTCGGCCACGGCCTTCGCTTTGTCGCTCTTCGACAAGCGCGCGTTGCGCAGCGCCACCGCCACGTTCTGTTCCACATTGAGCCACGGAAACAGGCGGTGATCCTGAAACACGATGCCGCGTGATAAATCCGTCGAGACCACGCGCGCGCCGTCGAAGTCGATTTCGCCTTCGAAAGCGTCATCCAGGCCCGCGACGAGCCGCAAGAGCGTCGACTTCCCGCATCCGCTCGCGCCTACGATGCTCACGAACTCGCCGCTCTGCACGTTCAGATCGATGCGTTCCAGCACGGGCGCGCTGTCGTCGCCCGCGAAACGCTTGCTCACGTGCCGCAAGGCGAGGCTGCCGTCCTGCGCTGCTATCGCTTCCATTCGTTGTTCTCCTCAAACATAGCGCGATGCATCGAACCATCGCCGCTGGATCGCGCGGGCGAGCGCATTGAGCGCCCAGCCCGTTATTCCAACGACGACGACGCCGAACAGAACGAGGTCCATTCGAAACTGCTCGCTGCCGTCCACGAGCGTATTGCCGATGCCGCTGCCCGCGACCAGCAGATACTCCGCGCCGAGCGTGGCGAGCCACGAGTAGATGAGCGCGAGGTAGATACCGGTGAAGACGGACGGCAACGCGGCGGGCAAGACCACATGCGCGAGCATTTGCAGCTTGCTGTAGCCGAACGTGCGCGCGACCTCGGTCCATTGCGGCGGCACGGCGCGAATGCCGTCGCTCGTATGCACGACGACCGGCACCAGCGCGGCGAGCGAGAGGAAGACGACCTTCGCGACATCGCCGAGTCCGAACCACACGGAGATGAGCGGAATCCACGCGAACAGCGACACCTGTTTGAACGTGTCGAAGCTCGGCGCAATGGCGCGATGCGCGAGCCGCGAGATGCCGAGCAGCGCGCCCAACGCGAGGCCGAGCGTGGTGCCGATCAGGAAGCCCGTCAATTCCCGCGCGAGCGATGCCGACAATGCACGCGCAAGCGCGCCGCTTTTCGCCTGTTCGAGCGCGACATGAAGCACTTGCGCGGGCGAGACCATCACGCCGTGGCCGGGCTGCGCGTGACGCGACACGAGCCACCAGAGCGCGAGCGCCGCGAGCGGCAGCACGACGCCGCGCCAGCTTTGCGGACCGGCGGTACGGGGTTTATCGGGCGTTCCGGCTTCGAGTTCGAGTGTAGACATGTCGGCTCCTTAACCCGCGTTCGAGCGATTCAGCCTGCGTTCCACCGCGCCGAGCGAGCGGTCCGCGATGAACCCGATCGCGCCCACGATCAGCACCGACGCCAACACGAGATCGAGCTGAAAAAGCTGGCGGCCGTACACGATCAGATACCCGAGCCCTTCGGACGACGCGACGAGTTCCACGACAACGAGCGTCAGCCACGCCTTCGTGAACGCGAGGCGCACGCCGGTGCCGATCATCGGAATGGCGGCGGGCAGCGTGACGTGAAGAATGGTCTGCCAGCGCGAATAGCGATACACGGACGCGACTTCGCGCAGCGCGGGCGGCGTATTGCGAAAACCCTGAAGCGTGCTCAGCGTGACCGGCACGAGCGCAGCATGGCCGATCAGCAGATACTTCAACGGCTCGCCGATGCCGACGACGATCATCAGGAACGGAAGCCATCCGAGCACGGGCACCTGCACGATCGCATTGAAGCTCGGCAGGACATACGCTTCGAGCGAGCGCGACAGACCGAGCGCCGCACCCAGCGCGACGCCGAGCGCAACTCCGCCGATGAAGCCGACCGCCACGCGTGAGAGGCTCGCGGCCAGATGCGTCCATAGCTCGCCGCTTTTGGCGAGCGCGCCGAGCGTTTCGAAGACGAGCGCGGGCGCCGGCAAGACCTGCGCGGAAATCCATCCGAAGCGCGCGCCGAGCACCCACAACACCGCGCACACAACGGGCAAAAGCCAGGGAAGCGCGGTCCATCCGGCCGCGCGCAGCGTCTGCGCGCTGAACACGCGAGAGCGGGCGCGCTCGGCCGTGGGCAACGCGCGGGACAGTGTGTTCGCCATGAGCCTGTTCTCCGTGAAGGTTGAGCGCGTCACGCCTGCGGCTTGCCCGACGCATCGAAGCGCGGCCAGTAGGCATCGAGCTTCAGCGATTTGATGGCCTCGTCGAGATACTTCGGCTCGAACCAGCCGTTGACGCTGACGGGCTGACGGATCAGATTGAGGCGCAGCGCGTCGTCGGCGACGGCCTGATAGCGCGCGACCAGAAACGGATCGATGAGCGGCGACATGCGTTCCTTCATCGGCTGGTTCGCATACTCGGCCTGCCATGATTCGACCGGCACGCCGCTTTTCGCCCACAGCGCGAAGAGCGCGTTGCGGTTCGCTTCATCCGACGACCATTGCGCCGCCTGCACCACCGCCGTCACCACTTTCTGCACCGTATCCGGATGCGCGTGCTCGAAGTCTTCCAGCACGAGCAGATGCGCCTGGCGCGTCAGTTGCAAGCCGTCATTGCGCGACGCGTAGACGATCTTCGCCAGCCCCTGACGCTGCAACTTGAACAGCGAATAGTCGAGGAACACCGCATCCACGCCCTTCGACGCGAGCGCCGCCTGCGCCGCCGCCGTATCGAGGTTGATGACGCGCAGGTCGCGCTCGCTCAGTCCGTTTTCCTTGAGCACGTTGTCCGTCACAAGCTGTAGATTCGTACCCCGAAATATTCCGACGCGCTTGCCCTTCAGGTCTTTCACGCCCTTGATGTCGGAGTCCGGCGGCACCGCGAGATAAACGCCGGTGCGCACGTTCGACGCGAGTAGCAAATGCGTCTTGAGCCCGTTGGCGCGTCCGAGCACCGAGGGCAAATCGCCCTGATACGCGAAGTCGACCTGCTTGTTCGCGAGCGCCTCGTTCACGGCAGGTCCCGCGCCTTTGAAGAAGAGCCATTGCACATTGATGTGCTCGGGCTTCAACGCATCTTCCACACGATGCTGCAATTGCGCGGTCGCGGCAGGCGATCCGCCGAACGTCGGGGGATCGCCCATGCCTTGCTGCGCGACGCCGATGCGCACCACGTCGGGCTGCGCCGCATGCGCGGCGCATAACAAAGCCGCGCCGAACCACGCGGCCACACTGCGTGTGATGAGGACAGAGAGTCTGCTCGATTTCATCGCTTGATCGCTAAAGTGGAGGGCGTCGGCAAAGATCAATGCGTGCGCGTCTCGCGCTTGACGATGCGGCTCGTGCGTCCGTCGATGCCTACGGGCACATCGCCATGCACGGTCGCGCGCCGCACCACGCGATGCGCGTCGCCGTAATCGTTCACCGCGTAGTGCTGCGTCGCGCGGTTGTCCCAGATCGCGACGTCGCCCTGCGTCCAGCGCCAGCGCACGGTGTTCTCCAGACGCGTGATGTGATCGTGAAAGATCGCGAGCAGCCGGTCGGAATCCCGCTGCGACAAGCCGATGAAACGCTGCACGAAGTGGCCGAGGACGAGCGTGCGCTCGCCCGTCTCCGGATGCACGCGCACCACCGGATGCTCCGTCTCGTACAGCGTGGAGGTGAACTGCTGGCGGTACTCGCGGTCCGCTTCGGTGTCCGGCGTATTGCGCGCGGCGGCGTAGTCGTAGGCGTTCGTATGGAGCGCCCACAAGCTGTCGGCGAGTTCGCGCAACGCTTGCGGCAAGTGCTCGTATGCGGCGGCCGTGTTGGCCCAGACCGTGTCACCGCCCGCGGGCGGAATCACCACGCCGCGAAGAATCGAAATCTTGGGGTAGGCATCGACGAATGTGACATCGGTATGCCACGAGTTCGCGCGCGCGCCGTGCTTCGAGTCGAGTTCGAGCAGGCGGCTGCCGCTTGCAAGCGAAGGCACCGTCGGATGCGCGACCGTTTCGCCGAAGCGGGCGGCGAAGGCTTCTTGCGCGGCGTCGTCGAGATGCGACTGGCCGCGGAAGAACAGCACCTTATGACGAAGCAGCGCCGCGTTGATGACGCCGATGGCGGTATCGTCGAGATCCGCCGAGAGCGTCACGCCACGCACTTCGGCACCGATGCGCCCGCCTATCGGGCGGACCTGAAACGGCTCGTGTGACGTGGCGGGCTGGCGTGCGGTGTCGCTGGAAGATTCGTTGGCGAGCGAAACGGTATCGGACATCGTGGGCTCCGTTGATCTTGGTGTCGGTTGGGAGAAAACATTGAAGCATCTCGCCACCGCCTGACCAACGAAGCGTTTCGACTTAGCTTTACAGCGTCGATGTCATGCGCAAAGCATGTGCGTATTGCTGAAGTTCGCCGATGCTTTCTTCGAGTTCCGCGCTCAATTGCGCCATCAGTTCCGCAGCCGGCATCTCGCGCGCGAGCGCCGCCGCTTGCCCCGCCCACTGCGCGCCGTAGCCGAACTCGCCCTTCGCCTTCGCCGCCACGTGCAATGCCTTGCCGGCGTCGTAGGTGATCGGATAATCCGGATGCGCAGGCGCGTCCGCGCTGCGGCCCAGCTCCGTGAACTTGTTGACGAGACCACGCGCGGCCCGACCCGAGATCGCTGCTGTGAATGTTGTGCGAGTCGCGGCATCGCTCAGGATGGCGCGGCGAAAACCCGCGTCGATCGACGTCTCCGTGCAAGGCACGAAGGCCGTGCCCATTTGCGCCGCCTGCGCGCCGAGCGCGAGCGCCGCCGCGATGCCCGCGCCATCCATGATGCCGCCCGCCGCGATCACGGGAACGTCGAATTTGCGGGCGATCAGGCGCGTGAGCGCGAACGTCCCGATACGGTCGTCGTCGGCTTCGGTGTCGAAGACGCCGCGATGCCCGCCCGCTTCGACGCCCTGCGCGATGATCGCATCCATGCCCGCGGCGGCCACTTGTTCCGCTTCGCGTAGGTTGGTGGCGGCGGCCATCAGCGTAATGCCCGCCTTGCGCAACGCGTCTATCGCATCATTAGATGGCAGTCCGAAATGAAAGCTCACGATGGCGGGCTTCTCTTCGACGAACACCTTCAGCATGGCAACGTCGACGACGAAGCTCGTATAGATTTCGGCGAGCTCTTGCGGCGGTGTGGCGTCGTACTGCGCGAAAAGCGGCGCGAGCCAGGCGATCCATGCCTTCTCGACGGCCTCGTTCGCTTGCGCCGGACGATGGCAGAACACGTTGATGTTGAACGGCTTGTCTGTCAGCGCGCGCGTTTCGCGGATCACGTTGCGCGCGCCTTCCGCGTTCATCGCGCCGACGCCGAGCGAGCCGAGCCCGCCCGCATTCGATACGGCCGCCGCGAGCGTGGGCGTGCTCACGCCTGCCATCGGCGCCTGAATGATCGGCTTCGTGATGCCGAGCAAGGGCATCAAGGTGTTGTGTCTGGTCTGCTGAGTCATTCGAATGTCCTCTCACGCGGTCAACCGGCACGCACAACGCACAACGCCCGCTGAATTCCGAGAAGTCAGCGGGCGCCCAGTTCATGCACTTAAATATTACTTCGCGGTCGGCATCACGAATTCCGCGCCCTTCTCCGTGCTTTCGGGCCAACGCTGCATGATCGACTTCTGCTTCGTATAGAAGCGCACGCCTTCTTCGCCGTAAGCATGCGTGTCGCCAAAGAGCGAACGCTTCCAGCCGCCGAAGCCGTGCCATGCCATCGGCACCGGAATCGGCACGTTGATGCCGACCATGCCCACTTCGATGCGTCGGCCGAATTCGCGAGCGATGTGTCCATCGCGCGTGTAGCATGCGACGCCGTTGCCGAACTCGTGCGCGTTGACGAGATCCACCGCTTCGCTGAAGTCCTTCGCGCGCACGCACGCGAGCACCGGCCCGAAGATCTCTTCCTTGTAGATGCGCATCTCCGGCTTCACGTGGTCGAACAGCGTGCCGCCCGTGAAAAAGCCGTCTTCGTGACCCGGCACTTTCAGGCCGCGCCCGTCGACGACGAGTTGCGCGCCTTCGTCCACGCCCATCGCGATATAGCCTTCGATGCGTTCGAGCCCGGCGCGCGTGACGATCGGGCCCATCTCCGCGTCCGGCTCCATGCCGTTCTTGACGATGAGCTGACGGGCGCGTTCGGCGAGGCGCGGCACGATCTTGTCGGCGACATCGCCCACCAGCACGGCGACCGAGATCGCCATGCAGCGTTCGCCCGCCGAGCCGTACGCCGCGCCGATCAGCGCATCGACGGCCTGGTCGATATCCGCATCCGGCATCACGACCATATGATTCTTCGCGCCGCCGAGCGCCTGCACGCGCTTGCCGTGCTTCGCGCCCGTTTCGTAGATGTAGTTCGCAATAGGCGTCGAGCCGACGAAGCTGATCGCGCGAACGTCCGGATGTTCGAGCAGCGCATCCACGACGACCTTGTCGCCCTGAACGACGTTGAAGATACCGTCGGGCAAGCCGGCTTTCTTCAGCAGATTCGCCATGAAGAGCGACGCGGACGGATCGCGCTCGCTCGGCTTCAGAATGAACGCGTTGCCCGTTGCAATGGCGACCGGGAACATCCAGCACGGCACCATGCACGGAAAATTGAACGGCGTGATGCCCGCGACGATGCCGAGCGGCTGGCGCAGCGTCCAGTTGTCCATGCCCGTGGAGACTTGTTCCGTGAAGTCGCCTTTCAGCAGTTGCGGAATGCCGCACGCGAATTCGATCACTTCGATGCCGCGCGTCACTTCGCCTTGCGCGTCCGTGAACACTTTGCCGTGCTCGGCCGTGATGATCGCGGCGAGCTCGTCGCGGTGCTGATTCATCAGTTCGAGAAAGCGCTGCATGATGCGCGCGCGGCGGATGGGCGGCGTGTCGCGCCATGCGGGAAACGCCGCCTTCGCGCTTTGCACCGCCGCTTCGACGTCCGCCGCTTCGCCCAGCACGAGCTTGCGCGGACGCTCGCCGGTCGCGGGGTTGAAGATGGGCTGCGAGCGCGCGCCCGATCCGCTCACCCGCTCGCCGTGGATGTAGTGGACGACATCGGCGGTATCGTTGAAGGCTTGCATTTCGTCTCCTGTCTCGAACGTTTCGGCAATACGACAAGTGTAGGAAGCGAATCGAGCCGTGCAAAGGCGCTATGATTGAACTCGTTGTTCACTATGGCAAACAATCCGCGCATGGACGAGCAAAAGATCGAGGCGCTCTGGACGCATCTGCACTGGCTGACGGTGCTCGCCGAACAAGGCAGCTACACGGCGGCGGCGGCGCGGCTGGGCGTGAGCAAGGCGGCGATGAGCCAGCGCATCGCGGAACTGGAGCGCGCGGCCGGCGTGCCGCTCGTCACGCGCACGACGCGCAGCGTGCGCTTCACGGAAGCGGGCCGCCGGCTCGTCGACGATACGCGCGCACAGTACGCGCAGATTGCGACGAGTTTTTCGAGCGTGCGCGAGATGGCGGGCGTGGCGCGCGGCCTGATTCGTATGACGGCGCCGGTGGCTTTCGCGCGGCAGCAGATTGTGCCGAAGCTCGCGGGCTTTCTGCACGCGCATCCGGAAGTGCGCGTGCAACTGGAGGCGTCGGACCGGCTGACGTCGATTGCGACTGAAGGCTTCGATCTCGCCATTCGTCATAGCGCGCAGGCGCCGGAAACGCATGTCGCGTGGAAGCTGTGCGATACGCATTCGGTGATCGTCGCGACGCGCGCCTATTTGCGGCGGCGCGGCACGCCCGCCACGCCCGCCGATCTCGCCGTGCACGACTGCCTGTACTATCCGCGCACGCAAGCCGCGAGCATCTGGTCGTTCGTGCGCAAGGGCGCGCGCAAGACCACGGCGGGACCGTTCACGCTCGCGATCAACGGCGCGTTCTCGGCGAACAACAGCGAATTGCTGCGCGATGCGGCGCTCGACGATCTCGGCATCGCGCTATTGCCCGACTTCACGGCGCAAGCGGCGGTGCAGGCCGGCAAGCTCGTCGTGCTGCTGCCGGACTGGCGGCCCGTGGGCGCGTTCGCGGATCAGCTTTACGTGGTGCGGCCCTATGCGACGCATGTGCCGCGCGCCGTCGCGCTATTCATCGGGTACCTGCGCGAGGCTTTCGCGGGCGGCTTTCCGCTTTGAGGCGGTCGCTGCGTCGTTCGGTGGATCACGTCACATAGAGCAGGCAACCCACCGAAGTGAGGCAGGTGCACGCGCTCGCGTAAAAGAACCACGTCGAGCGCAGAACGCGAAAGCGCTCTTCGTCGAGCCGGTCGTCAGGGAGATGCCAGAGGTCGAGATAGGTCGCGATCGTGCAGGAAAGCAGTGCAACCGCCGATAGTGAGGAGACCAAAAAGAATAGGCCCCAGGCGAGATCGTTCATAGTGAGGGCGTCGGCTATGGTTCGGCACGCGGTGCCGTGACGAATGACGACCGCAAGCTGGCGAAACGCGTTGCGTCTCGCGGCTCGTGTCCCATATGTTGAAGTATAGGGACCGAGCATACGCGCCACAACAACGGCAAACCCCAGTTAATAATCGGATGGATTGCGCACGGGGCCTGCCATGAAAAACGCGCCCACGAAGGGGCGCGTTTTTCGTGAAAGCAGTCAGTCGATGCTTAGACCTTCTCGACCGACGCCTCGTAAATCTCGTCGATAGACTTCGCAAGCGTCGCGTTGAACTCGCTGTCGCTCATCGACTTCTGAAGCTCGTTGATCAGCGCGCGCGAGAAGCTCGCGATCATGCCGTGATTCTCGGCGAGGCGCTTGCATGCGTCGGTGCGCGAATAGCCGCCCGACAGCGCGACCACGCGCACGACGCGCGGATGCTCGATCAGCGGCCGATAGAAGTCCGCTTCGTCCGGAATGGTGAGCTTGATCATCACGTTGCTCGATTCCGGCAGTGCGTCCAGCCCCTTGAGCAGCTCGTCGCGCAGAATCTTTTCCGCGCCCTTCTTGTCCGGACTCTTGATCGAGACTTCCGGTTCGAGAATCGGCACCAGACCCTGCGCGATGATCTGCGCGCCTACTTCGAACTGCTGCTGCGCGACCGCCGCGATGCCCTTCTCGTTCGCCTGATGGATGACCGAGCGCATCTTCGTGCCGAACACGCCGAGCTTCGCGGCGCGCTGGAGCAGCTCGTCGAGGCCGGGAATCGGCTTCATCACCTGAACGCCGTCGGCCTCGGCTTCGAGGCCCTTGTCGACCTTCAGGAACGGCACGACGCCGCGGTCTTCCCACAGGAACGTGGGCACCGGCTTGCCTTCGGCTTCGCCGTCCATCGTGCGTTCGAACAGGATCGCGCCGATCACCTTGTCGCCCGTGAAGGCGGGCGCGGTCATGATGCGCACGCGCATGTCGTGCATCAGCTTGAACATTTCGGCGTCGCCGTTGTAGGCGTCATCCGGAATTCCGTATTGACGCAGCGCGCCGGGCGTCGAACCACCGCTTTGATCCAGAGCGGCGATGAAACCCTGCTTTTCCGCCATCTGCGCCAGCATCTTCTCGTTAGCCACGAGCATTCCTCCTCAAAGTTCAAACACCGGAGCGCGCGAGCACGGTCCGGGCTTTTGGTTCAACTCCTTCAAGTTTAATGGTTTTGAGGCGTGGCTTTCTCGTGCAAATCCGCCAAATCCCCGGCGTTGCGGCCATTCGCGGGGCGTTTTCGCGCCGAAAGATCAGGAAGCAGCGGAATTGAGGTCGCCGGGCGCGACAGGCTCTGCCGTGCTTGCGCCCGCTCGCCGGAGCGCGCTGGCGGCGCGGCGCAAGAATGACGGCGTGGCGGATTGCACCGGGAGCGATTCCGGCTGTTCCGGCGCCTGCGGTATTTCCGGCGCTTCGGGAAAGAGCGCGTCGCGGGCATCGGCGCATCGCGCGTTCAGCTGGCGGCGCATGTCCGGATGGTCGATGAGCGCCTGCGCGGAAGCCATTCCGTGCTCGAATTGCAGCGCGTAGGCGATGTCGGCGAAATTCTCGTAGCGGCCGCTATCGGCCAGTTCCAGCGCCAGCGTGACGGTGCGCTGGCGGTTCCATGCGGCGAGATCGTCGTGGCCCGTGCTCACACATGCCTCTCTCGGCAATGAGGTGCGGACGATGTTAGCCCGAGCGCCGCCGGTTTTCCGTTGTCATGTCACAACATTCGCACAAAAAGTACGACGAGAAGCAGTCGCGCCGCGCGCCGCACGGCCGTTCGGGTGAGCGCGTTACCAGGCCGCCGCGAAGGTCCGCACCGCGCGGTTAAAGGCGCCGGGACTCGCGACGTTCATTCCGTGCGATGCCCCGGCAATCGTCTCGCGCTCGGCAAATTCGATCCACTCGTCGAGCTTTTCGACGTTGCTGCGGAACATGCGCGGACTCTTCTGTCCGTCGATCAAAAGCGTGCGGCACTTGATGTCGCGCGCCGCCTCGCGCGTGTAGGCGGGCAGCGGATCGCGAAACTGCTTCGGCAGCGTGAGCGCGTTGTCGAGCGCCATGCGCCGGAAGCTCTCCGTGCTCTTGCGCCAGAAGCCCGGCATGCTGACCGAATCGACGAACATTTCGAGACCCGCGTCGAACTCGCCGGCTTCGATCAGTTCCGCGACGCGCGTGCGCAGCGCGTTCGTCGCCGGCGGCAGCGCGGCGGGCGCGGCCTGAGCCGACGTTTGCAGCGGACCGCCCGGGTCGGCGAGCGTCAGCGTCTTTACGAGCCGCGGATACTCACGCGCCAGATGAAACGCGATGCAGCCGCCGCGCGAATGCCCGACGAGATGCACGGGCGCGAGGTCCAGCGCGGCGATGAAGTCCGCCATTTCCGCGACGTGCGCTTCCCAGCCGAAGTCGCCCTGTACGTACGCGTCGACGGCCGGCCAATAGTGGCTCAGGCTCGGCGCGATGCAGCGAAAGTCTTCGCCGAGCGGCGCCAGTTGCGCGCTCCACCAGCGGAAATCGCACAGCGACCCGTGAATGAACAGCAACGGCTCGCCTTCGCCGCATTCCACGTAAGGCACGGAGATGCCCGACGCCACCGTCGCAAACGACGGTTCGGGCAGGGTTTGCACTGCGGCCAGCACGGCGGGATCGGTACGCGCGTTCATTGGTTCGCTCCTTTCCTGCACTATGCCGCGCCCCGATGCAAAAGAAAATCGCATAATATTGATAGAACCGTTCAGCTTTTCTGATGGCGCGCCCTCTTGACCACGAACGTAAAAGCCCTCGACCTCGACGTTCTCTCGATGATCGTCGCCGTCGCCGACACCGGAAACATCAGCCGCGCGGCGGAGCTGGTGCATCGCTCGCAATCGGCCGTGAGCATGCAGATCAAGACGCTCGAAACCGCGCTCGGCAAGGCGCTTTTCGTGCGCAAGCCGCGCAGCGTGGTGCCCACGCAAGACGGCGAAGTGCTGCTCGCCTACGCGCGCCGCATGATCGCGCTGCGCGACGAAGCGTGGGCGGCGGTCGTGCGGCCCGACGTGACCGGGCGCGTGGTGATCGGCGTGCCGGACGACTACGCGTCGTCGCTCTTTCCGCCGATTCTCAAGAAATTTTCCGCGACGTATCCGAAGGTCGAGATTCAAGTGGTCGGCCTGCCGAGCGCCGCGCTCGCGCCCATGCTGAAAGACGGCGCGGTCGATCTCGTCTGCGCGACGCGCATCAAGGGCATCACGGGCGAATTCCTGCGACACGAGCCGATGGTTTGGGCCGCCGCGCCGAGCGCCAACGAAATCTGGCGCGAGCGGCCGCTGCCGATCGCGGTGTTTCTGCCCGGCAGCGTCGCGCGCGAGAACGCCATTCGCAGTCTGGAGCGGGCGCGCATCGGCTATCGCACGTCTTACGAAAGTCCTAGCCTGCTCGGACTCTTGACGATGGTCGAAGCCGGTCTCGCCGTCGCGCCGCTCGCGAAATGCGCGGTGCCGTCGCGGTTCACGCTGCTCGGGCAGGCGCACGGGCTGCCGGAAATCGCGGCGCTGGAAGTGGTGCTCGCGCGCAGCGCGGCCTCGAAGCGTCCGCCGTGCGATTTTCTGGCGGAGCGCATCATCGCGGAGTTGCGGCGTTGAGTTCCGCTTCGATCGCGCCCATGCGACGCGACGCCCACGCGCGCACCAATCTGTTCGATGCGACCAGCGGCAGCGACGCAGCCATGATGCGATAGACGTCGTTGCGGCGAACCTTCGAGACGCGCGCGGGGTCGAGCCACGCGTCGTTGCGCGCAAGCAGCACCAGCGTCTCCAGGCCGATCATGATCGGCCACAGGCACGCGAGCCGCAGCCGCACGGCGCTCGCGGGAATGGCGAAGGTGTAGTCGAGCGCATCGCGATACAGCGCGAGCGTCGTGCGCAGCAGGTCCGCGAGCACGGGCCGCGCTCCCGCCGAAGCGCTTGAATCGAGCAGATCCGTCGGCGTCAGGCCATGACGCGCGAGCATGTCGCCGGGCAGATAGCATCGGCCGATGCGCAGATCGCGCGCGCAATCGCGCAGCACGTTCGTCATCTGCAACGCTTGGCCGAAGCGCACGCCGCGCGCGAGCATCGCGTCGGGCGCGGCCTTCAGCGTGACCGGGCTGTGCGCGTAGGTCATCTTCGTCCAGAACTCGCCGACGCATCCCGCGACGAGATACGTATAGCGGTCGAGTTCGTCGAAGCGTTGCAGGGCGATCACTTGCCCGGACGTCTCGTCGGGGAACGTGCGCAGATCGAACTCCATGCCGGTGGTCAGCGTCGTGACGATGTCGCGCACGGCGGCGCGGTCGGCCGCATTCGTCTCGCGCAGGATCGCAAGCGCCGCGCCGAGCGATTCGAGCAGCGTGCGCTCGTCCGGCTGCGCCTGCTGGCCGGCCACTTCGCTTTCGATGCGCGAGAGCGCGCCGTCGTCGGGCTCGCCGTTGACCTGCGCGCGCAACGACAGCAGCAGCGCCAGACGCCGCTCCGGCGCCACGAGCGAGGTATCCGCGATGGTATCGGCCGCCCGCGCGAGCAGATACGCCAGTCCGATAGGGTCGCGCATGCCGGGCGGCAGGATGCGCAGCGTCAGATAGAAAGACCGGGAAACGCGCTTCAGCAACGGGCCCAGCAGAAACGCGCGGGGTGATGGGTTCATGTGTCGGATCGGAGACTCGGCGAGGCGCGCGGCCGTGCGCGCCGCCGCATTGTATCCGTCCGTGCGGTTTCGCTAGCGCATTCGCTGCGCTCGTGCGCTAGTGCTTGTGCGCGGACGCGCGATGCCGGACATGCGAGATATGCAGCATCACCGGCTTGACGGCCGCTTTCGTGTGGCGATGCTGCCGGGTGTGAGCGGCGCGAGCCGACGCTGCGTGCGTCGGCGCGAGGTCCAGCGCGACGGGCGTCACCGGTTCCAGCACCACGCGCGCGCGTCCGGCCTGTTGCAGACCGAGCACGCTCGCGGCGGCGAACGACAGATCGATCACGCGCGTCTTCACGAACGGCCCGCGATCGTTGATTCGCACGACGACCGACTTCGTTCTCGACAGATTGCTGACGCGCACATACGTCCCGAGCGGCAGCGTGCGATGCGCCGCCGTCAGCGCGTGCATATCGTACCGCTCGCCGCTCGCCGTGCGACGGCCCTGAAACTTGCGGCTGTAATACGACGCCTCGCCGACTTGCCGGAACGCAGGCGATGCGTCGTCGAAGGCCGCTTCGGGCGATGACGACGGCTCAGGCGCCGCCGCCGATGCTCCATCGGGCGCCGACGCAACCCCCGCATCCACCGCCGATGCCGCCGCGGGCGCGCTTTCCTCTTGCGGTTTTTTCTGCGGCGGCGGCGTTGCGACCGCGGGCCGATGTGCCGCGCAGCCGCTCAGCAGCATCCATGCGCCGACCGATGCGACACCGGCCACGCGTGAACGGCGAATCCATGCCTTTGCGACCATGAGCGAGCTTCTCCATGTAACGCCGGTTCACCCGGAACCGGCTCGCCCATAACGCAATGTCGCTGCGGCAGTTGACCCGCGTCGCGCAGATATGACTCAAGTTGACAGATACGCCGCCGGAGCCTCAGACGTATTCGAGCTTCGGATACCAGTCGGTGCCGCGTCCTTCCGGCGTCATGTCGAGCACGGTCCACAGCGGCATCGGGTCCGGCGCGCCGCGCGGATCTTCGCCCGGATCGGCCGTCGCGAAATCCATTTCGCCGCTCCAGAAATGGCGGATCACGCCGTCGCGCCGCGTGAATACGTTGAGCGCCGGCTCGTCGCCGCCGTCTTTCGAAACGGCGTGGTAATCGCGGCTGAAATCGCCGTTCACATCGGAGTACAGCTTGAGATCGCGCCAGCCGCGCTCCCGCTTGAAGGCGAGGAGCCGTGGCAGCGGCGAGCGCGCGATCACCGCCAGCGCGACACGCTGCCCGATATCGCGCGCTTCGCCTTCCCACGCCGAGAGCAGCGACGTGCACATCGGACACGGGCGCTCGCGTTGCGGTCCGAACATGTAGCTGTATGTCACGAGCGTTTGCTTGTCGCCGAAAAGACCGGCCATATCGACGACACCGTGCTCGCCTTCGAAGCGGTAGTCGCCTGTCACCTCGCCGCCGGGCGGCAGCGCGCGCCGCATCTGCGCGACGCGTTCAATGTGCCGCCGCAATTCGATTTCCTCCGCGAGCAACGCGGTGCGCGCCCGGCGGTATTCGGGGCTTTCGTTCGGAAACCGCATGCTGGCGCGGTTCGCCAAGTCGGCGGCGCGAACACGTGTCGTCGTCGGTGATGTCATGCTGGCTCTCCTGAGTTGAACTCGGCTCAATCGCGATCCGGCGCGCCGAGCGGAAAGAGCGGCCGATACGGCCGCGCCTCGTCGACTGCCCGCGCGAACGACGGCCGCGCGAGCAGCCGCTTGCGATACGCGATCACGTTCGGATAAACGTCACCGATCCGATGCGTCCAGTCCGCGTAGAACAGGAACGGCGCGGCGGCGCAGTCGGCGAGGCTGAAGGCATCGCCCGCGGCCCATTCGCGGTTCGCCATCACGCGGTCCAGAAACGCGTAGGACGTGTCGAGCATCGCGCGTGCGTCCGCGACGCCGCAAGCATCGCGTTCATTCTCGGCCCGCATGCAGTCGAACACGATCTTCTGCTGCGGTGTGGCCACGTAATTGTCGAAGAAGCGGTCCATCCAGCGCACTTCGAGCGCCGCGCGCGGATCGTCCGGAATCAGGCGCACGGGGCCGGGATAGAACACGTCCAGATATTCGATGATGATCGTCGCTTCGATCACCGGCTTGCCGCCGTCGACCAGCACGGGAAATTTTCTGATGGGCCACATCTCGGCGAGTTCGCGCATGGACTGCGGCGCGTCGGGCGTGAGCGGCCGCCAGGCAAACGGCGTCTCGTTCTCGTAGAGCGCAATCAGCGCTTTCTGACAGTACGACGAAAAAGGATGGGCATAAAGGATCAGACTCATCGGCGGACTCCGCTGGGAACTTCGCATAGGAATGGTCGGCGCGCTGCATGGCCGGTTATATCGACGACGCGCGACGTGGCGGCGAATCGACAACTTCGCGCACCGGAACGAGAAAATTTTGTTGTGCGACGCAGCGTCCGCGCGCGCCGCATTGTCGCCGGACTGGGCCTTTGCTACCGTGCGGGGTTCCGTCGCGAAGCTGTCACGAGAACCGCTCGCACGGAAATGACGAAACAATCAATGGGTCGAGGCAAGAAATGTTACGCAATGACAAGATAAGGGTCGTTGTCGCAGACGAGCAGCCGGTCATCGTGCTGGGACTGCAGACGTGGTTCGAAACGCGCGAGCGTTATCGCGTGGTCGCGAGCGCGACGGTCGAAGAGCAGTTGCTCTCAAAGCTGCGCGACGCGGACGGGGAACTGGTGATCGTGGGCGGCGCGCTCGGTGCGCATGCGCGCCCGGCGGCCGACAGGTTCGGCATCCTGCGCAAGCTGCGCGAATGCGCGCCGCACACGCCGCTCGTTGCCTTGATTGCCGACAGCGATCCACTCGCGATTCGCGCGATGCAGCGCGCGGGCGCACACGGCATAGCGAGTACGCGCGACGAACTGAAGGATCTCGGGCGCGTCTGCGAGCGCGTGCTGTCGGGCGTCAAAGGAGTGATTTCGCCGCGCATCGCGGCGTGCCTCGAAAACGAGCGCCGCAGCGCGCAAGCGTTTGATCCGAACACGATCTATCGCGAAGTACGCCTGAGCGCGACGACCCTCGCCGCGCGCATGTAAGCTCGCCCGCGTGACTTCCGGCTCACGCGGACGGCGAAGCGTCCTTCGAGACCTCGCGCGCCTTCTTGTCCGCGTAACTCACGTCCTTGCCGTCGTCGAACCCTTTCTCGTACGCGCGTTGATCGAGCGCCCGGAAGAGCGGCGCGAGTTCTTCGACTTGAGCGCGGATCAGTTCCATCAGCGGTTTCGCGAGCGCGGGCGAGCACTCGCTCGCCCCGTCGATATGGCCGTGCGCGCTGCTTACGACTTCGACCATCGCGCGCAGCGTCTGCGCGCGCTTCACGCAATAGTCCACGAGCGGCATCGCGTGGGTGATGACCGCATGGCCGTTCTCGTTGACCGACACCGTCACGTTCGACTCCACGAGCGTCTCCTTTCCGAATTGGGGGGACCGAAACTCTAGAAGCCGCGCGTCGGCACGCGCCAGCGGACGATTCCTAAACGGCGCGCGCGGTTTCATCGCACGTTTCGATCGGCCATGAAAGCCCGCGTCGCCACGACCGCGCCTCCGTCAGCAAGGATGCGTCAACTTCGCTACGATGCTCGCTTGACTCTTCCCCGGCGCGCGCCGCCGACCTTCGCACACACCATGCCCACGCCGCCAGACGCCATCGGTTTCACGCAAGATCCGCTCGACCGCATGTCCGAGAAGCGCGACGACGAAGCGTTTCTCGCGAGCCTCAACGACGACGCCGCGACGCGCTTTCTACTCTTCGTGAACAACGTGCCGCTGTTCAAGCGCACGGACGGCCACGATCCGCTTTTTCTCGCGCAGGAAGCCGCGCAGTTCGGCACGCCGCTGCAGACCGTGCTGCTCGGGCGCGACGCCGAACAACGCGCGCTCTTCGCCTGCACCGTCGATACGACCGCCGAGGCCGCCGCCGATGCGCTCCCGGGCGCGAGCGTCGAAGCGATCGAACTGCGCCCGGTCGCCATGCAAGGGCTCGTCGCGCCGCCGCTCGTGAGCGCGCTCGGCGAGGCGCGGTCGATGCTGGACTGGCATCGGCGGCACCGCTTCTGCGCGAACTGCGGAAATCCGACGGACAGCGCGGGCGCCGGCTGGCGGCGCATCTGCGGCCACTGCGGCGCGCAGCACTTTCCGCGCGTCGATCCGGTGGTCATCATGCTCGTCACCGATGGCGAGCGCTGCCTGCTCGGTCGTCAGCCGCAATTCGCCACGGGCATGTACTCCGCGCTCGCCGGCTTCATCGAGCCAGGCGAGACGTTCGAGCACGCGGTGTATCGGGAAGTGCTGGAGGAAGCCGGCATTCGCTGCGCCGACGTGCGGTACTTCGCGTCGCAGCCGTGGCCGTTCCCGTCGTCGCTGATGATCGGCTGCTTCGCGCGCGCGACGGGCACGGAGATCACCGTCGACGAAAAAGAGCTCGAAGACGCCCGCTGGTTCAGCCGCGACGAAGTCCGCGCGATGCTCGACGGCACGCACCCGCAAGGATTGAACGCGCCCAAGGCTTTCGCCATCGCGCATCACTTGCTGAAGGCGTTCGTCGAAGGCGACTGAAGCCTCAGAGCGTCTCGCGCTCGATGATCTCGAAGCCGACATCGACCGGCGCAACCGGCGCGGCGCCGCCGAGCCGGTCGATCAGACAGCGCGCAGCGGTCGCGCCGATGCGCTTGCCATCCACGCGCACCGTGGTGAGCGCGGGCGTCGTGTCCGCGGCGAAGTCGAGGTCGCCGAAGCCGCACACGGCGAGCCGCGCGGGCACGGCGAGGCCGAGCCGCCGCGCCTCGGAGACCACGCCGAGCGCGAGCAGATCCGAGCTGCAGAATATCGCGTCGACCTCGGGCGCCGACTCCTGAATGCGCCGCAGCGCGTCTTTCCCGAGCGCCACCGACGAAGGCGGCGGCATCAGCACATCGGCGACGTCGCGCATGCCGTGCGAAGCGAGCGTGTCGATGAAGCCGCGCCGCCGCGCGAGCGCGCGCTGATCCGTCGCGCAGACGAGCGCCGGATGCGCCGCGCCACGCGCGACGAAGCGCTCGGCCACCGCCGCGCCGATCCGATAGTGGGAAAAGCCGACGAGCATGTCGATCGGGTCGTCGGTCATGTCCCACGTCTCGACAATCGGAATGCCGATCTTGCGCAGCCGTTCGCGCAGCGTCGGCGTATGCGCGACGCCCGTCAGCAACACGCCTTCCGGACGGCGGCTCAGCACGGCGTCGAGCAATTGATCCTCGTTTTCGTCGCTGTAGCCGGACAGGCCGAGCAGCACCTGATAGCCGGCGCGCGACATGGTATCGCTGAACACCTGCACGGTTTCCGAGAAGAGCGAATGCGCGACGGTCGGCACGATGGCCGCGATCAGCCGCGATTTCGCCGACGACAAGCCGCCCGCCAGCCGGTTCGGCACGTAACCGAGCTCGCTCACCGCGCGGCGCACGCGGGCGAGCGTCTCGGGCGCGACTGTATCCGGCGCGTTGAACACGCGTGAGACGGTGATCGGAGAGACGCCCGCGGACGCCGCCACGTCCGTGATGCGCACGCCCTTCGATGTGCCGCGCGTGCGGCGCGGCGCGGCGCCCGCCTTTGCGGCGTCGTCAGAGATGTCGGCGAGCTTGGTCATGCATGGATTGACGCATCAGAGGCGGATCGGAGAAAGCGCGCCATTTTAGGCCTTCACGGGCGCATCGACGGCCGCGTCGCCGCGTGTGTTCCCGCGCCGCATCAGCAGCATCGTCACGACGGCGAAAATCATCAGGCACGCAGCCGGAATCAGCATCGGCGCCTTCACGCTGCCACTCGTCTGCCGCACCCACGGCACGAGATTCTGCGCGATGAACCCGCCGACATTGCCGAGCGAATTGATCGCCGCGATGCCCGCCGCCGCGCGCGCGCCGGTGAGGAACTTCGGCGGAATCGTCCAGAAGCATGGCAGCAGCAAGTACATGCACGGCGCGCCGAGGCATAGCGCGATAAAGCGCAGCGTGTTGGTCGGCAGGAACACGCTCGCGAGGAAGAAGACGACGCCGAGCAGTGCGGCCGTCAGCATCGCCATGGTCGTGCGGCGGTCGGAGCCGTTCGCCGCGCGCAGCTTCGCGGGCAGCCACGCCAGCACGACGGTCGCCGCGAGCCACGGCACGATGTTGAGCAGGCCGTTGGTCGTGTTCGACACGCCGAAGCCCTTCACCAGCGTCGGCAGCCAGTAGCTCACGCCGTAGACGGACATCGACAGCATCATGTAGTAGAGCGCCATGCCGATCACGCGCGGCTCGGTCAGCACGCGCATGACGTTCGCGTGGCTCGTCTCGGCTTTTTTCGCCTGCTGGCGTTCGGTTTCGAGCGTGGCGTCGAGCCAGCTTTTTTCGTCGTCGGAGAGAAAGCGCGCTTTCTTCGGCGATGCCGGCAGCCACAAGAGCACGACCACCGTGAGCAGCACCGACGGCACGCCCGTCACGATGAACACCAGCTGCCAGCCTTGCAAGCCGAACCACGCCTTGTCGAGCAGGTAGCCGCAGATCGGCGCGCCGACCATGTTGCCGATGCTGCTGCCGAGCGTGAAATACCCGAGCATGCGCACGCGATGCCGCTGCGGAAACCACAGCGTCAGGTAATAGATGACGCCGGGATACAGCCCCGCCTCCGACGCGCCGAGCAAGAACCGCAGGATGTAGAACATGGTCGCGTTCGTGGTGAACGCGAGCAGGATGGTGACGACGCCCCACGTCAGCATGATCCGTGCGATCCAGCGCGGCGCGCCGTACTTGTGCAGCAGCACGTTGCTCGGAATCTCGAAGATCAGATAGCCGATGAAAAACAGCGACGCGCCGAGCCCGTACGCCACTTCGGAGATGCCCAGGCTGCCGAGCATCTGCAGCTTCGCGAAGCCGATGTTCGAGCGGTCGATATACGCGACGAGATACAGCAGGCCGACGAGCGGCATCAACCGCCACGCGAGGCGGTTGATGAGACGCGGCTCGTCGACGGTCAACGGCGCGTTGCGGGAAAGCGGCGATCGGGTGTTCACGGTGTCTCCAAGGCGGGGCGGTCGGGGCTGCGGGTGGCGCTTTGGTGTCTGCTGCGGTTGGCGCTTTAGCTTCTATTGCGGTTCCGTGCACGGTGGCCGGGTCCGGTGCAGTCTCATCGATAGCGAGTTGATTTGTTCAATGGCAGGACCGAAGCCGAGCGGTCGGCTGAGCGGCGCGCTTCAGTGCGTGACTGCAGTGCAATGCAAGACTGCCGCCTGCCGTTTTCGCTCCACCGCACACGTTCACGCCGCGCCGGGCGCTGGCCGGTTGCGCCGTCAGATGCGACGCGATCCGCCACCCACGCCGCTCGGCGCGGGTTCGGACACGCATGCTGCCAACAAACTCACGCCTGCTACGCCCGCGTCTTACGCCATTCGGCATACGCCGCGAGCGTTTCCTCATTCGGCGGATACGTGCCGCGCAAGAGCGCGCCCGCTTCCACGCGCGTCGTCACGAACTCTTCGAGCAGTTCCTGCTCGGCGGCATCCTTCGCGACCTGCTCGGCCATGTGACGCGGCACGATCACGACGCCATCGACATCGCCGACGACGATATCGCCCGGATACACGGCCACGCCGCCGCACGCGATCGGCACGTTCATGTCCACCGCGTGATGCTTGGCCAGATTGAGCGGCGCGCTCGCGCCCGCGCAGAAAAGCGGCAGCCCGATTTCGCCGATGGTGCCGCTGTCGCGCACGCAGCCGTCCGACACCATCCCCGCGACGCCGCGCACCTTCAGGCGCGTCGTGAGAATCGATCCGGTCGATGCCACCGTGCGATCGCCGCGGCAATCCTGCACGAGCACGCTGCCCGGCGGCGCGCTCTCGACCGCCTTGCGCTGCGGATGATCCGGGTCCTGAAACACGCCGACGTGATCGATATCTTCGCGCGCCGGAATGTTGCGCAGCGTGAAGGCTGGACCGACGAGATTCGGCGCGCCCTTCGCGGGCTTCACGAGCGGCGCGACGCCTTGCAGGAACACGTTGCGCAGGCCGCGCTTGAAGAGCTGCGTCGTGAGCGTCGCGGTGCTGACGTGGCGCAGCAAGTCGAGCGTTTCGTCGGAAATGGCGATGTCTTGTGTCGTCATGGTGTGGGTATCGTTATTAGTGGATTTCCGGCTCGCCGCCGTACGCGGCCGTCTTCTCTTCGAGGAAATCGAAGTCGCAGCCCTTGTTCGCCTGCGTCACATGCAGTTGATGCATCACGCCGAAGCCGCGTTCGAACGGGCGCTTCGGCGGCGTCCAGGCGGCTTTGCGCGCGGCGAGTTCCTCGTCGCTGACGTCGAGATGCAGGCGGCGCGCGGGCACGTCCAGTTCGACGATGTCGCCGTCCTTCACCAGCGCGAGCGGCCCGCCGACGAACGATTCCGGCGCCACATGCAGCACGCACGCGCCGTAGCTCGTGCCGCTCATGCGCGCGTCCGAGATCCGGACCATGTCGCGCACGCCCTGCTTCAACAGCTTCTGCGGAATCGGCAACTGGCCCCACTCCGGCATGCCCGGCGCGCCGACCGGTCCCGCGTGCTGAAGGACGATCACGGAATCGGCGGTGATATCGAGGGCTTCGTCGTCGATACGCGCGGCCATGTCGCCGTAGTCCTTGAACACGACCGCCGGCCCCCGATGCTTGAGCAGATGCGCTTCCATCGCCGCCGGCTTGATGACGGCGCCATCGGGCGCGAGATTGCCGGTAAGCACGGCGAGGCCGTCGTTCGGCACGAGCGGATTGCTAAGCCGGCGAATCACGTCGTCATTGAAAATTTCGGCGCCCGCGATGTTTTCGCCGAGCGTCGCGCCATTGACCGTTAGTTGCGAACCATCGATCAAATCGCCGAGTTCGGCGAGCATCGCGCGCAGGCCTCCGGCGTAGAAGAAGTCTTCCATCAGATACTTCCCGGCCGGCCGCAGGTTGCCGATAACCGGCGTCACGCGCGACAGTTCGTCGAAGCGCGCGGTCGTGAGCGGCACGCCCGCGCGGCGCGCGACCGCCACCAGATGCACGATCGCGTTCGTCGAGCCGGACATCGCGAGCACCGTGGTCACGGCGTTGTCGAACGACTTCGGCGTGAGGATGTCGGACGGCTTCAGATCGGTCCACACCATCTCGACGATGCGCTGCCCGGTGAGCGACGCATACTGCGCATGCCGCGAGTCAACGGCGGGAATCGACGCAAAGCCGGGCAGCGTGAGGCCGAGCGCTTCGGTGGCGCTCGTCATCGTGGACGCAGTGCCCATCGTCATGCAATGACCCGGCGAGCGCGCGATGCCGCTTTCGACGCCCTTCCACTCGTCCTCGGTGATCTTGCCCGCGCGCAGTTCCGCCCAGTACTTCCACGTGTCTGAACCGCTGCCCAGCGTGCGGCCGTTCCAGTCGCCGCGCAGCATCGGGCCGGCGGGAAGATAGATGGCGGGCAGGTCCATGCTGATCGCGCCCATCAGCAGGCCGGGCGTGGTCTTGTCGCAGCCGCCCATCAGCACGCAGCCGTCGAACGGATATGAGCGCAGCAGTTCTTCCACTTCCATCGCGAGAAAGTTGCGATAGAGCATGGTCGTCGGCTTCTGGAACGGCTCCGCGAGCGTCATCACGGGCATTTCCACCGGAAAGCCGCCCGCCTGCCAGATGCCGCGCTTCACTTCCTCGACGCGCTGCTTGAAGTGCGTGTGGCACGAGTTGATCTCGCTCCACGTATTGACCACGGCGATGACCGGCTTGCCCATGTAATCGGACGAGTGATAGCCCATCTGCGCGGTGCGCGAGCGGTGCCCGAACGAGCGCAGGTCGTTCACGCCGTACCAGCGATGGCTGCGCAGTTCCTCGGGCGTCTTGCGTTTCGTGGGATCGTAGGTCAAGCGATGTCTCCTTGATGGTAGCGTTACCATTTCAATGCCCGCGATGGTAGCGTTATCATCGGCGAGCGTCGCTTGGGGTTTTTACGAACGGCAGAGTCCTATCTGCTCACAAGATGCACGGAGCCGAGCAATTCGGAAAGCCCGAGCCAGAGAATTTGCACGCCGATGCAGAAGATGACGAACGCGAAGAGCCGCATGGCGACCTGCGTGCCGACGGTGCCGAGCAACCGTTCCAGATAGCCGGCGAAGCGCACGCAGACGTAGATGCTCGCGCACAGCAGCAGAAGCCCGACCGTCACGCCGACGATATGAACCGGCTGCAAGCCGTGGCGCGGCGAGCCAGTGCCGAGTGCGATGGCCACCGCAATCGAGCCCGGGCCGACGGTGATGGGCAGCGTCAGCGGATAAAACGCCTTCGCGCGCAGCGACGCGCCGCTGCGTGGCTTGGGCGCGGGCTCGGCGGAAGCGTCTTCGTCCGGCGCCTGAAGGAGACTCCAGCCCGCCATCGAGACCACGATGCCGCCCGCCACGCGCAGCACCGGGATGGAGATGCCGAAGAAGTTGAGCACGTACGCGCCCACTGACAGCGACACCAGCAGAATCACGAAGCTGTTCAACGAGATGCGCCGGGCGAGCTCCTGCCGCTCGGCATCGCTGATATGCGGCAGCATGCTCAACACGACGAGCGCGACCGCGGGCGGATTGATGATCGGAAAAAGCCCGGCAACGATCACGAGCACGGTCTTGACGAATTCGTTGATCATGCTCGATAGGTCGTGGATGTCGATTCGGTTATCCGTCCTCAGCCGGACACCAGGGGCGCGGTCAGAATCAGCGCGCACTCGGTCAGAAACGAGCCGAGCCCCACGCCGATCAGCACGCGCGCCACGTACGTCCACATGCGCCGGTCGACGTTACCCGAGCAGCGCCATGCCGCCGTGCACCACGCGAGATAAAGCGCGCCGCACGCGGCGAACAGGCCCAGCGTGCCGGGCCAGAACCAGATGGTAATTAGCAAAAACGCTTCGGGAGCAACGCCGCTGCCCCAGAGGTACAAGTACACCGCCCACCATGCGAGATGGATAGGCAGGCCGAGTAGCCACCAGACTTTCCAGAAACGTTCTTCTCCGCGCCAGGCCTTGCGCAACATGCGTCGCCGTATAAAGGAAGGAGGCTGGCATTTTACTTCACCGGATGCGCCCGCACGGTGGCGGCCTCGGCCTCTGCAATGCGGTAACGACTAGGTTCTCGTGGCATTTCAGCATATTGCGTCGCGGCAAACGCCGTCTGCCGCTATGGGCGGCGCTCGGTCAGCATTTGACTGGCGAGGTCGCCGTGATGCATGGCGAGCGCGCGCAGCGACGGCCACATGTGCATGTAGTGGACCATGAAACTGTCCGCACGCTGAAGCTGATAAGGCGTGTTTAGCGTGATGCAGTCGACGAGTTCCGCATCGCCTGCCATGCCGTGACGCGTGAGCACTCGAATGAACGTGTCCTGATCGCCGCCGCTCGCGTACGTCGACGACTTGTCCGTCACGCCGCCGATCGCCTGCTCCACTTCGCCCAGCACGTCGAAGTTCGCCTGCGTGCGCCGAAAGCCCATGATGCCGGAGTTGAACTGCCAGCTCATGTCCATCGCGATCAGACGGTCGCGGTGGTCAAGCAGACGTTCGAGCGGCATCGACTGATCGAGCACGAGCACGTCCGCGTCGATCCAGAACACCCATTCGTGCTGAGGCAAATGCCGGCGCAGCACCCACGGTTTCAGCCAGTTGCCGCTCGCGCCGTGCGGCGATTCGGGCGGGATATCGCGATAAAGATGCAAGGCATAGCCGTGGCGCGCGCAGTAGCGCCGCAGATTGCGCTCGGCGATAGCGCCATACGCGCGAATGTTCGGCGTGTACAGCATGGCAAGCGCGATGGGCGCTTCCGGGCGCAGCGCCTCGTAGGCGTCCTCCGCGATATCTGAAGCAGGCAGCGTCAGATACGCCTCGCCCTTCGCCCGACACGCGTTCACGTGCGACGCGATCAGATCGCGCAGATCGGCGTGGACCGCCTCGTTCGGCGGCGCGTCCGGAATATCGGCGAGCGCGATGGCGAAGACGCGCAGCCGCGCCCACATCGGATCGATATGCCACGCGGCGGGCACGACGGCATGCGCGCCGTCGATCTGCGTCATGTAGCCGAGTGGCGCCGTCATGCGCAAGAGCGCCGACTCGCTCGCGAGCGCGCCGCCGAAGCGCGCGCCCGCGCACAGGCGTTCGGCAAGCGCGCGGGACGCAGGCGTACTGCGCCAAAGCTGGAACGCGCCGATCACGGTATCGCTTGCGGCGTCGCCCATCGAGACGATCAGCGTGTCGCATTCAGCGGCGGCCATCAGCGTTTCGCAAGCGATATCGCTCACGATCAGGCAGTCCTGCGTGAGCAGCAGCACGAAGTCGCCGTCGGCAGCGGCGCGCAGCGCGCGCAAGAGCGTCTGGAACTTCAGCAGCATGCGCAGATGCGTCCAGCCGATGCCGCTCGCATCGACGAACTCCTGCGCGTAACCGCGATGCGCGCAATAGCGCCGGTGGTTCTCGAACGACGCGTGCGCGTCCCGGCTCGCGAAGAAACTGATGACTCGGGTCGTCATGAAAGCTCGATGAGGGATGCAGGCAATCACCGATTCTGCGTTCGCATTCGGGGCTCGGGCAAGCGGCTGGACACTTTGTTTCATGCTGCGTGACGTGGCGCTGACTCGTATCGTCCGCGCGTGCAACAGGATTCAAGACGCCGCGCGCGCGCGCCGCGACAATTTCGCTTTCTGCCAACCGAAGGGGAATTTCTATGACAAGCGAGACGACAGAAACCAGCGCGCGAGCGCAACGCTGCGTGATCGTGGTGGACCGCGCGCTGCCCGCGGGCAAAGCCGCGAACGCGGCGGCGGTGCTCGCGTTGACCATCGGGCAGCGGCACCCGGCGCTCGTCGGCGAACCGCTCGTCGATGCGTCCGGCGTAGCGCATCCGGGGCTGATTCCCGTCGGCATCGCGGTGCTCGCGGCCAGTCAGGACGAGCTCGCCACGATTCGCGGCAAGGCGCTCGCCGCTGATTGCGATGTCGTCGCATTCCCCGAGCAAGGCCAGCAGACGACGGACTACGCCGCGTTCCGTGACGCCGTCGCCACCGTCGCCACCGACGCGCTGCGTTACGTGGGCGTCGCGCTGATCGGCGACAGAAAGCCGGTGAGCAAGGCCGTCGCGAATCTCGGCCTGTTGAAGTGATGCGCGTCAGCCGCGCGTCGCCGCCTTGTACGCGCCGGGCGTCACGCCGAGCATGCGGCGAAACGTGCGCGTCAAGTGCGCCTGATCCGCGAAGCCGGTCTCGGCGGCGATATCGGAGAGCGCATTGCCGCGCCGGATGAGCGCCATCGCGCGGCGCACGCGCGCCTGCCGCTGGTATTCGTGCGGTGTCATGCCGGTTTCGCGACTGAACGCGCGAAACAGGCGATACGGCGGCAAGTCGGCCGCCGCCGCGATTTCGTGCAGACGCAGCGGGTCGGCGAGACGATCTTCGACAAAGCGCCGCGCCGTGACAATCGCGCGCGGCTCGTTCGTCTCGCGCAGCGCGGTGGTCTGCTTCATGTGACGTTGCGCGAGCCGCGCCGCGAACGACAGATACCGCTCGTCGCGATACAGCGACGAACCGCGCACTTCCGACGACCGATGCACGTCCTGAAGCGCCATGCTCAACGCCGGATCGCGGATGATCGGGCCAATGAGCCCGCCCGCGCGCTTCTCGCCGGTCAACTCCAGCAGATGCGCGACATCCACATACAGCGTGCGCTGCGTCCAGCCGTCGCCGTCGACGGGCCAGCCGGCGTGCGGCTCGTCGGCATCGATGGCGTACAGATCGCCGCGCCGCGCGACGAACTCGGTGCCGCGCATGCGGATGCGAATCGCGCCGCCCGTGAGCAGCGCGAAGCAGGCGGTATCGTGCGCGTGAACGTCGTAGGCGAAGTCCGCGAAACGCCCGCGCAGCAGATCCGCGCCGAGATCGGGCGCGTGCCAGATGCGCGTGTCCGACGTGGGACGGGCGTTCGCGGCCATTCGCGGGCGCTCGGTTACCGCTCGATCGTCGACATGTCGATCACGAAGCGGTACTTCACGTCGCTCTTCAACATGCGCTCGTAGGCGGTGTTGATCTCGTCCATGCGGATCATCTCGATATCGGACGTGATGCCGTGCTTGCCGCAGAAATCGAGCATTTCCTGCGTCTCCGCGATGCCGCCGATGAGCGAGCCCGCCAGCGACCGGCGCTTGAAGATCATGTTGATGACCGACGGCGACGGATGCGGATGCTCCGGCACGCCCACGAGCGTCATGGTGCCGTCACGCTTGAGCAGCGTGATGAACTGGTCGAGATCGTGCGAAGCGGCCACCGTGTTCAGGATGAAGTCGAAGCTGTTGGCGTGCTTGGCCATCTGGTCCGGGTCCTTCGACACGACGACGTCATGCGCGCCCAGACGCTTCGCATCCTCGATCTTGCTCGGCGACGTTGTGAAGAGCACGACATGCGCGCCCATCGCGGCAGCCAGCTTCACGCCCATGTGGCCGAGGCCGCCCAGACCGACGATGCCGACCTTATCGCCTTGCTTCACGCCCCAGTGACGCAGCGGCGAGTACGTGGTGATGCCCGCGCACAGAAGCGGCGCGACCGCGGCCAGTTCGAGATTCTCGGGAACGCGCAGCGTGAAGGCTTCATCGACGACGATGGACGTCGAATAGCCGCCGTACGTCACGCCGCCCGACTTCTTGTCCGGCGAGTTGTAGGTTTGCACGAAGCTCTCCGGGCTTTCGCAATACTGCTCCAGACCTTCCTTGCACGCCTCGCAGACGCGACACGAGTCCACCATGCAGCCGACGCCCGCGAGATCGCCCGCCTTGAACTTCGTCACGTCCGAGCCGACTTCCGTCACGCGCCCGACGATCTCGTGCCCCGGCACGACCGGATAGTTGGTGCCGCCCCATTCGTTGCGCGCCATGTGCAGATCGGAATGGCAGACGCCGCAGAAGAGGATGTCGATACGCACGTCGTTCGGGCCGACATCGCGGCGTTGAATCTCGAGCGGGCCGAGCGGCTTGTCGGCTGCGGACGCTGCATAGGAATAGGCTTTGAACATGGTCGCTTCCTCTTGATCTTGATGCGTGGACAGGGTGCCGGCGCCTTCACGCGGTGGGAAGGCGCGGCTGAAAAGACGTGTGCGCACGGGTCGCGCGGGCTTTTTATGTGTGGCAGCGAACGCTCGCCGCCGTGCTGCCGAGCCGCTGCTCCGTTCTTGCCGATCCCGCCGATACTTCGGCGGCGGCGCGCAGCCTCGTTACTGTATGCCTATCGGAATATTTTTGCTGAGACGGTGGAGTCCGCGGTAGTCAGGGCGATTTCGCGGCGCTGGCGCGTCGGATTTCGCCGTTGCGTGGGAGCCAATACGGCGCCTTGCGAGCGGCGCAAGACAGTGGCGCTCGTCATGTGCGTCCTACGATCGAGAGAGAGAGCCGGACGCCATGCACGCGGCCGGCCTAACACACGCGACACACGCGACACGAGGAGGACCACGATGAAAGCGAATGCCATGACGGTGAGCATCAATTTGCCGACCGGCGCAGTCAGCGCCGAGTTCCACCCGGACACGGGACGGCTGCGGATTCTGGAGCGCGACGTGCTGCGCGTCGAACTGTTTCCGCCGCATTCGTGGTTCACGGTTGCGTCGGTCGCCGGCAATAGCCGATGGGGCACGCGGCCGCGCGAGTCGGACCTCTACCTGGTGCTGCAAAGCTTCATCATGCAGCGGTTCGGCATCGCGGCGTTGGAAAAGGCCATGGCGGTGGCGCATTGAAGCGGCCCGCATGCGCCGAAGCCGCGCCGCCTTGCTTGTAACTCGTTGAAGCGCGCGTCACGGAAAGGCAAACGTGATCCGTGGCGCCGCCGTGCCCCATCTCAATTTAGGAGCCGTCTCATTCATTCTGAAGTTCTCTCTCACTAATCTGTGTGTCCGTCGAAGCTGTTCGGAATCGCGAAGACCGGACAGCACAGTTTTCCATCGTCTTCCACTAGAGAGAGTCAGCATGAAAAGCGTGTTCAAGAAAGCCGCAGTCGTTGCATTGATCGCCAGCACAGCGTTTGGCGTGTCGCCCAGTCTCTTTGCAGCCAGCAAGACGGCGACCTTCCAGGTGACGCTGACCATCCAGGACGACTGCTCCATCGCCGCCAATCCGCTTAACTTCGGGTCCACGGGCGTCATTGCGAGCAACATCGATCAGTCGACGAACCTCGCCGTGACCTGCACGGTCGGCACGCCGTACAACGTCGCGCTCGACGCCGGCAGCCCGGCCGGATCGACTATCCCCGCCCGCACGCTCAAGAACGCGGCGAACACGGGCACCGTGCAATACAACCTCTTCCGCGACTCGGCGCACACGCAGATCTGGGGCCAAACGGTCGGCAGCGACACCGTTTCGGGCGTCGGCAATGGCAGCGCGCAGACAATCTCCGTCTTCGGCCGCGTCCCGGCACAAGCGACGCCCGCCGCGGACACGTACACGTCCACCGTCACGGCCACGGTCGTGTTCTGATCGACACCCGTTGTAGATGTTTCAGGCGCCTCGCTCATGCGAGGCGCTTGCGCTTGTGCAGCGCGCGTTATATCAGATGAGGCGAGACCGGACGCCCAAAAAGGAGGCGACTCATGCGTCGACTGCTTGCTCTCGCCTTGCTCGTCTTTCCAATGTTTCAGGTCACGTCGGCGCAGGCGGCATCGTTACAGATTTCGCCGGTTTCAATTGCACTGGACGCTACGGAAGCCGGTAAGGTGCTCAATCTGCGCAACGACAGCGACGTCGCCATTCACGCTCAAGTGCGCGCATTCGATTGGGACCAGGCCGACGAAGAGGACCGCCTCAGTCCAACGCGCGACCTGCTCGCCAGTCCTCCCATCGCCGAAATCCCTGCGGGCGGCCAGCAAGTCATCCGCGTGATTCGCGCCGACCGCGCCGCTCCGGAACGCGAGCGCTCATACAGGCTGTTGATCGACGAACTGCCGCCGGAAGGCAGCAGCGGACGCAACGGCGTGCAGTTTCGTTTCCGATATTCGGTGCCGCTCTTCGTTGCGCCAGCGGGCGAGGCTACGCCGCCCGACTTGCATTGGTCGATTGTCGAGAAGAGCGGGCAGCCCTTTCTTCGCGTATCCAACACCGGACAGACGCACGCGCGCTTGAGCGCGGTCTCGCTCACGGTCTCCGGGGCCAGCGTGCCTGTCGCGGCCGGATTGCTAGGCTACGTGCTGCCCGGCCGTACGCGCTCATGGCCGCTGACAAGCGTCGCTGGGCAATTGCACGGACGAAGCGGCGACGTGACCGCCACGGTAAACGGCAACGGCGTGAAGGCGCCGCTCGTCGGCAGCGGTTCGCGCTGACTCGCCGCTTCGGGCCGCGCCGTGAGCGCCGCGCGCGACAAACGTCGAACACGACTGAGCCGGCGATGCCGCCGCATCCGGGTCGTGTTCGCACTGTCGGTCATCGGGCAATCGGCCGTCGCGCAGGTCGATATAACAGGCGGCAGTCCGGCCGCGTTACCGAGTCTCACCGGCAGCAGGCCTTCGCGAGCCGCTCCTCTGGCTGCGCCGGCGACAGAATCGCTGGTGCTCGAAATCGTCGTCAATGGGACGAGCCAGGGCGAACCTTCGAGCTTCGAATTGCGCGGCGGCGAGCTCTATGCGGAACCGCAATCGCTGGTCAACGCGGGCATTCGCGTGGATGACGTCAAGCCCGGCGCGGATGGCTGGGTCGCGCTTGCGTCGATACCGGGCGTGCACGCGACCTACGTGGCACGCACTCAGCAAGCCGTGCTCGAAGTCGCCAAGGACCGGCAGATCGCTCAACAAATTGGCTACCGCTTGCCCGCCGTGCCGAAGGCGACGCCGGGCACCGGCTTCGTCCTCAATTACGATGCGACGTATCAACGCTCGTCGGGCGAAGTGCATGGCGATCAGTTCGGCGTCTGGAGCGAGCAGCGGTTGTTTTCGCCGTTCGGCGTGTTCGACAACACGGGCACGTACCTGAACGGCACCGATCTCAACCGCTATACGCGCCTCGACACGAACTGGACGTACACCGACGCCACGAAGCTCTTCTCGCTGACGGTAGGCGACGCCATCTCCGGATCGCTGGCCTGGTCGCGTTCAGTTCGCTTCGGGGGCATTCAGATTCGGCGCGACTTCGCGCTTCGTCCCGACCTCATCACGTTCCCGCTGCCGATGTTCACGGGCTCCGCCGCCGTGCCCTCAGCGGTGGATCTGTACATCAACGGGCTGCGGCAATACAGCGGCGACGTGGCGCCGGGTCCGTTTCAGATCGCGCAGGCGCCGAGCCTGACGGGCGCGGGCGTCGCGCAGGTCGTCGTCACCGACGCGCTGGGCCGGCGCGTGACCACGAGCGTGCCCCTTTATGTGGACACGCGCCTGCTCGCGAAGGGCCTCTTCGACTACTCCGTCGAGTTCGGTTTCCTTCGCAACGACTACACGCTGCGATCCTGGTCGTACGACTCGTCGCCCGTATTCAGCGGCACCTTCAACTACGGAATGAGCGACAGCCTTACGCTTCAGGCGCACGCGGAAGCGGCAAAGGATCTGCGCAACGGCGGCGGCGGCGCGGTCCTGGCTTTGGGCAACCGGGGCACATTAAGCGCCGCGGTGGCGGGCAGCAACGGGAACGGCGAGTCGGGCGCGCTCGCGAGTCTCGGCTATCAATATATCGGCCCGCGCTTCTCGGTGAACGTTCAAGGCACGCGCGCGACGAGCGGCTATCGCGACATCGCGTCGCTCGGCGGCGCATCGACCTTCGAACACCTCTATCAGGCGACCGCGTCCGTGGCGCTCTTTCGCACGCAGTCGGCGAGCGTCAGCTATATCGACTCGAAGGATACGTTCTCGGGCCATGCGCGCGTTGTCACGCTCGCCTATAACGCGCAGCTCGGCGCGCGCTGGTCGCTTTTCGCGAGCGTCTTTCGCGACTTCCTGCAGACCAACGTCTATGGCGGATCGATCGGTCTGACGCTGAGTCTGGGCGGCAATGCGTCCGCGAGCGCGACCGTTTCGCAATCCGGCGGCCATACGACAGCCGATGTCAGCGCGTCGCGCCCGGCCGACTTCACGGGCGGATGGGGCTGGGCGGTGCAGGGCGGCGCGGGCGCGGATTACCGGCATGCCTTTGCCGGCGCGAATTACCGCGCGAGCTTCGGCGACTTCCAGGCGACGGCGCAGCGTTTCAATGGCACCACGACGAGCACGTTGCAAGCAGCGGGCGCGATCGTGGCAATGGACGGCACCGTTCTGGCCTCGCGCTCGCTTGGCGACGGCTTCGCGCTCGTCTCGACGGACGGCGTCGCCCGTGTGCCCGTGCTGCAGGAGAACCGCGTCGTCGGCGTGACCAACCGCGACGGCTACCTGCTCGTGCCGGACCTGTTGTCATATCAGCGCAATCAGCTCGCCATCGACCCGCTTGCTTTACCGGCCGACACGATGATCGACAAGACACAAATGGATGTCGCGCCCGAGCGGCGTGCCGGCGTGCTGGCGCGCTTCGGCTTGAGCCGTTATCGAGGCGCGTCGGTGAGTTTCGTCGATGCCGATGGCAATGCAATCCCGCCCGGCAGCATCGCGACGGTGACGGACACGGGCGCGTCGGCAGTCGTCGGTTATGACGGTGTCGCCTTCTTCGAACAGTTGTCCGCGATGAACGCGGTTACCATCCACGGCAAGAGCATCGACTGCGCGGCCGACGTGGCCTTCGATCCATCGACGGCACGGACGATGCCGCAGCTCGGTCCGATCGCGTGCCGCGCGACGAGAAAACCGTGACGCGCCGTGGCCTATGCCGAATCTCGATCCCAAGGACGCACGCTATGCATGATGCCGCGAGACGGACGCTCGACTGGAGGCGACTAGCGCTCTGCGCGTTGCTGTTGGCGGTGCTGCCGCGTATCGCGTGGTCGCAAAGCTGTACGTTCACCACGAGCAACATCAGCTTCGGCGCGGTGAGTACGATCAGCGGCGTGCCCGCCGACGCGGCCGGAACGCTCGGCGTCAGTTGCACCGGCTTTTCGACGGCGACCGTGAGGCTGTGCCTGAGCCTCGGCGCGCCTGCAGGTACCACTTTCACGCAGCGCTCTTTGAGCGGACCGTCGGGCAACAAGCTGACAGCGAACATCTATTCCGACGCGTCGCATCAAACGGCATGGGGCTCGTACTATTCGTCGGGATCGCCGCCGCTCGTCCAGCTGGATTTGCCCGTGACTGCGGGAAGCGCATCCACCAATGTGACGATGTATGGCCGCGTCGACGCGAATCAGCTTTCGGCCACCGTCGGCAGCTATACGCTGACATTCACGACCAACGACACGCTCTTCGCCTACTCGGGCTACACGGGCACGCCGCCGAGTTGCACCAGCTTCATCAGTCCTAGCGGGAGAACGAGCTTCACGCTTTCCGCGAACCTCGTCGCGGACTGCAACATCGTCGCGGCGCCGCTCGCCTTTCCCGCGGCGAGTCTGCTGAACCAGCCGCTTCTGGCGACGAGCACCGTGCAAGTGACGTGCGTCTCCGGCGCCCCGTACACCGTTGCACTGGACGGCGGCACGACAGCCGGCGGCACCGTCGCGATGCGCAAGCTAGGGCTTCAATCGGGCGCCGCGACGGTCGACTACCAGCTATACACCGACGCGGCCCGCACTCAGCCGTGGGGCGATGGCACGAACGGCACGACGACGAACACGGGGACGGGCGTCGGCTCGTCGCAATCGTTTGTTGTCTACGGTCAGGTGCCGGCTCAACCATCGAAGCCGCCCGGCACCTACTCAGACACCATCACAGCGACAGTCAGCTTTTGAGCGCGAAGAGCAGCGCCTGTTGCGGCCGCCACCGCATTTTCTCGCGACGTGGCATCATGAAGACGCTGTCCGCCATCCACGCAACCGCTCGCCGGAGACGCCATGGAAGTGACCATCAGCGAATTGACAGGGCTGCTCGAGGAATTGGAACGCGAAGATCCCGTCGATTACGGCGACCTGCCGTTCGGCGAGCCGGAACTGCGCGGTCTTGTCTTGACATCGCTTCTGGAAAGGCATCGCAGCCTGCAGGCGAGCGGGCTCAATCCCGGCGATGTGAACGTCACTTACATGCTCACCACGGCGCTGCTTGTCATCGAGAATCTTGTCTTGCACGCGCGGCTGCTGTTGCTGCAAGGGCAGCGCATCGATGTGAGCGCGCTGTTGCGCAGATATTCGGGCGGGTAAATTAGCGCGCGGCGTGGCGTCGCCGATTAGTCGCGCAGGCGGCTGGGCGGCCGGTATCCGGGAATTTGCTGCAACGCCTCGTGGCAAGCTGACGAGAGCGCGGCGAGCCGTTCGACGCTCGCGCGCAGTTGCGCATGCGTCTGCGCAATGTCCTCGCGAAGCATCTCGATCCGAGGCGTGATTCGGTCTTCGATAGCCTCGCCAATTGCGCCGCACGCGAGGAGCGCCTCGGCGTCGTGACGTGCTTCGCGAAGCTCGATCCCATGAAGCTTGTTCTGCGCGATTAACCTTGCGTGCGATTCGGCGATTGCGCCGAGCCCCATCGCCCGCATGCGCTCGATGAATTGACGCATCGAACGCAACGTGGCGTCGCCGGCATCGTAGGCCATGAATTGAACATCATCGATGGACAGCGACAGACGGCCTTCCGGGGTGTCGAATTCGAGCTTCGTGGGCATGACGGTGGCAACGCGTGGTGTGAGTTGCCCAAATTCTAGGCACGCCGTAACGGTCGGCGTTTAGGAGAAGGCCGAATTCGACGTGAGGCTCGAGGATCACTGCGTTTCGCGTTCCCGGGATGATTCAGGCGTTAGCGCGTCTTCGTCGCGGCCGACGTGGTGGACGTCGACTCGTCCACTACGTCAAGCCCCCAGTCGCCGAACGTGTACCAGTCTTCGCCCAGCAACTCCGCCGGATGCTGCGTGCGGCTCCATCCATTTCCGCAAAGCAGGGCATTCGCTCCGCAGTAATGGTCGCGGCCCCAGCAATTGCGTTCCGGGTGCTTCGGATGAAGGGGAAATCGCTTTGCCATGTCTTCTTGATCCTCGGTCCGATGCGGCTGGCACCTTCAAAGAGGCTACGACGCGCCCGACTGCCGGCCAACAGAACGAGTTCGAACGTTCGCGAATGGCGGCTTCGTTATGTTTCTCACGAACGCCGCGCGTTGCATAGTCAACAAGCCGCGACCGCCGCCTGCGTGCTGCCGGTGAGCAATAGTTCGATGAGATCCCGCACACTGCGGATCGCCGCGCCGAACGGCAACTTCTCGCGCCCCCGGAAGAACAAGCCGTTGCCCACATCGCCGCGCAGCGCCGCCGCGAGCCTCGTGTCGATGCAGAAGTGCCCGAACTTCTCGATGCCGTCGCGCAATCCGCATGCGCTCAGGCATTCGAGCGCCGTCGGGCACGTCTGCTTGCGTGCGCCGATCTTCGTGCGAATGCGCTCTTCGTTGCGCAAGTAGCGCATGAGCCACGGCGTCTTCACGGCTCTCGCAGGCAGGCCGGTCACGCTGACGAACTCGACGATATCGTCCGGCGTCGCCTGCGTGAGCACGCGCTTGAATTCGGGATGCGCGTCGCCCTCCTCTGTCACCGCGAACGGCGTGCCGACCTGGACGCCGTTCGCGCCGGCCGCGAGCCATGTGCGCACGGCTTCGTGGCTGTTGATGCCGCCCGCCACGATCACCGGCACGTCCGCACGCGCCAGTCCAAGCGACGCGAATACGGTCTCCAGGTCCGCGAGCACGCGCGCGAACCCGAAACGCTCGTTGTCCATGTCGGAGACGTCGTTCACGCCGAGGTGTCCGCCGGCATGCGCCGGATGTTCGATCACGATGGCATCCGGCAAGCGTCCCTTCTTCATCCACTTCTTCAGCACGAGCGCGACGCCGCGGCTGTCGGACAGAATCGGGATCAGCGCGATATCGCAGCCTTGCGTGAGATCGGGCAAATCGAGCGGCAAGCCCGCGCCCATCACGATCGCATCGGCGCGCGCTTCGCACGCTACGCGCACGTAGTCGGCGTGGGCGCTGACCGCTTTCATCACGTTCACGGCGATCATGCCGCGACCTTCCGACAGTTCACGCGCGCTGCGAATCTCGCGCTCGAGCGCGGTCAGATTCGCCCGCTCCAGCGTTTCGCGCGACGGATCGGCGCGGCACATGTCGAGCAGATCGGCGTGATGGTGACGCAGATCGATGCTCGCGATGGTGCCGACCGCGCCTTCTCGCGCCACGCTGCCCGCGAGCCGGTGCGCCGAAATGCCGACGCCCATGCCGCCCTGCACGATCGGCAGCACGCTGCGCCCGCGAATGACGAGCGGCGCGAACGCGCTCTTTCCCGCGCTCGGAGAAGTTTGGATTCCAGCTTGATTTCGATTCATGATCTGACTGCCTGATAGGTTGGCAAGAGCCGTCGATGCGCCGCTAAGTTTTCGCGGTCGCTGCGTCCGATCGGTCGGCGTCGTGTCCCGCGGCATAGAGCGCGACCCGGACGCGACTCGTGCAGTTGAGCTTGCGCAAGATCTTTCGCACGTGGATCTTCACGGCGCTCTTAGCCAGCGAGGACGTCAGTGGCTCGTGCCCGGCTTCCGCTAGCGTCGCCGGGCCGCCGCGTGCTTGCGACGAGCTTTCGCGGTGATGTCATCGGCGATAACCGGTTCGCCCGCCGCCTTTCGAAGGGCCACGCAAAGCGCCTCCGCTTCGATGTTCTTCGGCAAATAGCCGCATGCGCCTTCGCGCAGTGCGACGGTCAACTCGTCGACGTCCTTCGACGCCGTCGGCATGACGACAGCGGCACGCCACGAATCTGCCCATGTCATCAAGATCGTAGCCCTGACCATTGGCGTCGACAAGCAGCCTGCATTTGCTTTCATTGACGATCTTCACATCAATTCGCGGTCCTCGTCCGCGATCGCCGATTCCAGAACGTAGACGTAATTCGAACACGAACGTCAATCAGGGCATGAGCCTTGAAATGTCAGGACGGGAAATCAGCAAGGTATTGGCGCAATGCGTCGCTCGTAGCGAACTGCCCTTACCACAGACCGCATAGAAAGCGACGAGGCACTACACTTTGCATCAGCCCTTACTTTGCGATTCCTTCGGCACAGCGTAGCGCCCGTCGCGATAGGCGAGCGTAAAGTTCTTTCGCTTCGGCGCGCCGTTTTTATTGACGCACACGCCTTTGGCGATGCGCGACACGCTATGCACCGTCATCTCGGCGATCTTCAGCGAAGCATAGCCCTCGGCGCCGGGCGCGCCCGTCGAAAGCGTACGCGTGGTGGAGTCGTACCAGCCGTCGCAATGCGTGTCCCATTCGCCGCTCGCCTGCGAGATCGTCAGTCGGTCGAGCACGGGGCGCAGCGTCTGGCCGTCGAATGCGTAGAGACTCAGCGATGTCTCGCCATGTGGCTTGGGCCCAGACGATCCGTCGGAACTCATGCGCACGCCGAACGCGCGCTGCGTCGGCGCGACTTGATAAGGCGCGGTGTCGAGCGCGATATCGGCCGACGCGCCTGCGCGCTGCCTGATCGCACTTGGCTCATATACATGCGCGACGATCGCGCCGGTCGCGGTATCGGCGACCAGCACCTCGAGGTCGTTGGCGTCCTCCTTCGACTGTGTGCCGTCGCCGGAGAACGCAAGCGCCGCGAGCGTCAACGCGGGACTCGCGGGCCACGCCTCGCAAACGCTGAGCGCGCTATCGAGCGTCTTTTCGGGATGCAGCGTGTTCGCCCACGTCTGCATTATGTCCTCGCAACCGGCGTGCGCGAGCATCGGCGCGAAGAGACTGGCGGCAAGGAGAATGAGTTTCTTGTTCATGTTGTGGTATCGGCTCATGGGCCAACGTGCGCCTGCGATTCGAGCCTCGCATTTTGACGGCTTACGTTGCCGCCGATGCCACGCGTTACACCATTTGACAAGAAATATCATTCGACATGCCAAATTTTGATGCATTCGTTATGGCGCGCGCATAACGCTCGCCAGCGTCGGGCAGTATCGGCAAAATGGCGGGTTCCGCTCTCGCGCGGCCACGCTTCGAAGCATGGCAAGAGCGCGCTCATTCGAAAGGCATAGCCCGCGCGACACAGCGTCGCAACGCCGCGTTTTACGACCAAATTCCATAGATTCGCAACATCGCGATAAATCTCGCGTGGCATGATCGCGTCGCGGCGCAACGCCGTGAAACGGCGTCTTCCCAAGGACGCTTCGATCCAAAAAACCAGCGAATGCAATGAATGAAAATACTCACCGTTTAGCAGCGCCATTGTTATCGGGTTTGTTGGCCAGTGTCTGTTTATCGGGATGCAATCTCGAGGTGCTCGATTCGAAAGGCGTGATCGGCGCGGCGGAAAGCTCGCTCATCGCCACCGCGACTTTCGCGATGCTTCTCGTCGTCGTTCCGGTGATTCTGCTCACCCTGATCTTCGCCTGGCGCTATCGCGCATCTAACCAGAACGCCACGTACGCGCCGAAATGGACGCACTCCACGGCCATCGAGGTCGTCGTCTGGGCGATTCCGGCAGCCATCATTCTGTTTCTCGGCACGCTGACGTGGAAGAGCACTCACGAACTCGACCCGTACAAGCCGATACAGTCGAACGTGAAGCCGATCAACGTCGAAGTGGTCGCGCTCGACTGGAAGTGGCTCTTCGTCTATCCGGATCTCGGCATTGCGTCCGTCAATCAGGTCGCGTTCCCCGTCGGCACGCCGGTCAACTTCCGCATTACGTCGGACTCCGTGATGAACTCGTTTTTCATCCCGCAGCTCGGCAGTCAGATCTACGCGATGGCGGGCATGCAGACGCGTCTGAACCTGCAAGCCGACCACGCCGGCGACTACGCGGGCATCTCGGCGAACTACAGCGGCGCGGGCTTTTCCGACATGAAATTCCGCGCGCTCGCCCTGTCGCAAGCTGACTTCGATTCGTGGGTCAAGAAGGTCAAGACCGCGCCCGAAGCACTCGACATGAACGTCTACGCGGGCGTCGCGCGTCCGAGCGAAAAGGTCGCGGTCCGCTATTTCTCGACCGTCGATCCGAAGCTCTTCAACAACATCGTCGGCAAGTACAACAACGGGAATGTCACCGTTGGCACGAATTGCGTAACCAAGGGGTAAGCCATGTTCGGCAAATTAACGCTTGAGGCGATCCCGTACCACGAGCCGATCATCATGGGGGCGACCGTCCTCATGGCGGTCATGGCGCTCGGTGCGGCCGCCCTTCTCACCAAGTTCGGAAAATGGGGCTGGCTCTGGCGCGAGTACCTGACTTCGACTGACCACAAGCGCATCGGCATCATGTATCTGGTCGTCGCCGGCCTGATGCTCGTGCGCGGCTTCGTCGACGCCGTCATGATGCGCGCGCAGCAGGCTGTCGCGCTCGACTCGCCGGGCTTCCTGCCGCCGCATCACTACGACCAGATCTTCTCGGCGCACGGCACCATCATGATCTTCTTCATGGCGATGGCCCTGCTCGTGGCGTTCTTCAATCTCGTGGTGCCGCTGCAGATCGGCGCGCGCGACGTCGCGTTCCCGTTCATCAACTCGCTGTCGTTCTGGATGACGGCGATGGCCGCGGTGCTGATCAACTTGTCGCTCTTCATCGGCGAGTTCTCGGCGACCGGCTGGCTCGCGTATCCGCCGCTGTCGGAAACGCAGTTTAGCCCGGGCGTCGGCGTCGACTACTACATCTGGGCGCTGCAGTTGTCCGGTGTCGGCACGCTGCTCACCGGCGTGAACTTCTTCGTGACCATCGTGAAGATGCGCGCGCCCGGCATGACGTGGATGAAGCTGCCCGTGTTCACGTGGACAGCCTTCTGCTCGAACGTGCTCATCATGGCGACGTTCCCGATTCTGACCGTCGCGCTCGCGCTGCTCGGCCTCGACCGCTATCTCGGCATGCACTTCTTCACGAACGATGCCGGCGGCAACCCGATGGTGTATCTGAACCTGATCTGGGCCTGGGGCCACCCCGAGGTCTACATTCTGGTTCTGCCGGCGTTCGGCATCTACTCGGAAGTCGTTTCCACGTTCTCGAAGAAGCCGCTTTTCGGCTACAAGACGATGGTCTGGGCGACGTGCTGCATCATGGTGCTGTCGTTCCTCGTGTGGCTGCACCACTTCTTCACCATGGGCTCGGGCGCGAACGTCAATGCCTTCTTCGGCATTATGACGATGATCATCTCGATCCCGACCGGCGTGAAGATCTTCAACTGGCTCTTCACGATGTATCGCGGCCGCGTCCAGTTGACGACGCCGGTTCTGTGGACCATCGGCTTCATCATCACGTTCACGCTCGGCGGCATGACGGGCGTGATGCTGGCGATCCCGGGCGCGGACTTCGTTTTGCATAACAGCCTGTTCCTGATCGCTCACTTCCACAACGCGATTATCGGCGGCGTGGTGTTCGGCTATTTCGCGGGCGTGCAGTTCTGGTGGCCGAAGGTGTTCGGCTTCAAGCTCGATGAAAAGCTCGGCCGCAACGCGTTCGTCTGCTGGTTCGTCGGCTTCTTCGTCGCGTTCGTGCCGATCTACATTCTCGGCTTCATGGGCATGACGCGCCGCCTGAACCACTACGACAACCCCGCATGGCAGCCGTATCTCGTGGTCGCGGCGTGCGGCGTCGGCATCATCGCGCTGGGCGTGGCGTTCCAGGTCGCGCAGATCGTCGTGAGCGTGATTCGCCGCAATCAGCCGGCTTATCGCGATGTCACGGGCGACCCGTGGGGCGGCCGCACGCTCGAATGGTCGATCAGCTCGCCGCCGCCGGTCTACAACTTCGCGCATGTGCCGGCTGTCCGTGAACTCGATGACTTCGCCCACGCAAAGGAAACGAACCGCGTCGAAACGCGTCCGTTCCGCGACATCCATATGCCGTCGAACACCAGCGCCGGTTTCTTCGTTGGCGTGTTCGCACTGGCATTCGGCTTCGCGGCGATCTGGCATATCTGGTGGCTGGCTATCGTCGGCCTGATCGGCGTCGCTGCGGTCGTGATCGGCTACAGCTTTGCCGAGAACGCCGGCTACATCATCCCCGCCGCCACGGTGAAGGCGACTGAAGAGCGGAACCGTCCGCCGAAGTCGCCCGCCAAGACCAGCGCGGGGCGCGAATTGGAACTGGAGGTGCTGTAAATGTCGCAATCGACGCTTTCCGCGCATGACGCGCACGAGCACGAACACCAGCCGTCTCACTCGGTGTTCGGCTTCTGGTCCTACCTCATGACCGACTGCGTGCTGTTCGCATCCCTCTTCGCGACCTTCGCGATGATGGCGAACCAGTTCGCGGGCGGCCCCACGGCCAAGGATCTCTTCAACCTGCGCGATGTCGCGATCGAAACCGGCCTGCTGCTTACGAGCAGCCTGACGTTCGGCTTCGCGATGATCTCGGCGCATCGCAAGCAGACGGGCGGCGTGCTCGCCTGGCTCTTCGTCACGTTCGTGCTGGGCGCGGGCTTTCTGTGGCTCGAACTGCACGAGTTCGCCCATCTGATCGCTGAAGGCGCGGGCCCGCAGCGCAGCGCGTTCTGGTCGTCGTTCTTCACGCTCGTCGGCACGCACGGTCTGCACGTCACGCTCGGCCTCGTGTGGCTCGTCGTGCTGGCGCTGCAAATCATGCAGAAGCCGGAGCTGAACGAACGCCAGATCCGCCGGCTCGCCTGCCTCAGCCTTTTCTGGCACTTCCTCGACATCGTCTGGATTTGCGTGTTCTCCTTCGTCTACCTTGCGAGCGTCGTCTAATGGCTCATACGCATATAACGCATAGCGATATTCCGCACGTCACCGTGGGCGGATATCTCGTCGGCTTCGTGCTGGCCGTCGTTCTCACGGTGGTTTCGTTCTGGCTCGTCACGGCGGGCAAAGTGTCGGGCGAACAAGGCATCGTGTGGCTGGCGGTGCTGGCCGCCGTTCAGATGGTGGTCCATGTGGTGTTCTTCCTGCACGTGAACACGTCGAAGGGACAACGCTGGCACGCCCTGTCGTTTGCCTACACGATCCTGATGTCGCTTGTGATCGTCGTCGGTACGGTATGGGTCATGCATAACGTCCACATGCTGATGATGGCGCGCTAACGCCGCAGGCATCGGTGAAAGAGGCGGGTCCGGTTTCCGGGCCCGCTTTTTTTTCGTCCGTCGATTTCTGCGGTCGCTGACAAATCTTGACAATTCCTGCAAGCGGCGCGACCATCTGTCCATAATTTGATTTCACGATCCACATTATGGACACAGGAGACGCGATGCCCGCGCCAAAACCGTCGGCGGACGCAATGACGCCGTACCAATTCCCCAATCCCAAGGAAGCGCAGAAAGAAATCGTGATCGGTCATGCGATACCGACCGACGAGCGCGAATGGGTTCCGCAAGCCGAGAACGTCTGGTTTCGCCCGCTCTGTCTCAACGTGTCCACCGGCTATTGGATGAACCTGCTGCGCGTGCGCAAGTCCGGCGTGCTCTCGCGGCATCGTCATCCGCAGGCTGTTCACGGCATGGTGCTCAAAGGCCGCTGGCGGTATCTGGAGCACGACTGGATCGCGACCGAAGGCAGCTATGTCTTCGAGCCGCCCGGCGAAACGCATACGCTCTACGTGCCGGAAGACGTCGAAGAGATGATCACCTACTTTCAGGTGAACGGCGTGATGTTCTATTGCGATCCGTACGGCAACTACACCGGTTATGAGGACGTGTTCACCAAGGTCGACATGTGCCGCAAGCACTATGAAGCCGTCGGGCTGGGCGCGGATTTCGTCGATCAGTTCATTCGCTAGTTCATCCGCTAGTTCGTCCATCGATAGCCAAACCATCATAAGCAGCCGAAGCGTCAACGAAACGCATCGGGGAGACACCATGCAGAGCAAATCGCCACGCATCAAGCGCATTCAATGGATCGCGCTCACGTTCCTCACGCTCGCGGGGATCGTGAATTATCTGGACCGCAGCACGCTGTCCATCGCCAATCATTCGGTCACGCAGGAGCTGGGGCTCTCCGCATCGCAGATGGGCCTGCTGCTCTCCGCGTTCTCATTCGCGTATGCGTTCTCGCAATTGCCCATCGGCGTGATGCTCGACCGCTTCGGCGCGCGCATCATGCTCGGTCTCGGCATGTTCGTCTGGTCCGTCGCGCAGTTGTTCGGCGGCCTCGTCACCAACCTGCATCAGTTCCTCGCGGCGCGCATCGCGCTCGGCATCGGCGAGGCGCCGCAGTTTCCGGCCGGCGCGAAGGTCGTCTCCGAGTGGTTCGCGCAACACGAACGCGGCAAGCCGACCGGCATCTTCGTCACGTCCTCGACCATTGGCCCCGCGCTCGCGCCGCCGATTCTGACCGTGCTGCTGCTCAGCTTCGGCTGGCGCAACATGTTCGTCATCATGGGCGTGCTGGGCATTGCGGTGGCGATCGGCTGGTACATCGTGTATCGCAACCGGCGAGACATTGCGCTCGCGCCGCAGGAAATCGCGCACTTGACCGAAGGCGAGCCCGCGCAGCGCGCGGAACGCAGCATGAGCTTCGCGGAATGGCGCGGCCTCTTCAGCAAAGCGACCACGTGGGGCATGATTTTCGGCTTCATGGGCGTGATCTACATGGTGTGGCTGTATCTGACATGGCTGCCCGCGTATCTCGAACACGAGCGGCACCTGACCATCGCGAAGACCGGCTGGATCGTGTCGATTCCGTATCTGGCGGGCACGCTCGGCATGCTGTCGTCGGGCTTTATCGCCGATGGACTGATGGCGCGCGGCGTCGCACCGATCCGCAGCCGCAAGTGGCCGATCTGCACCGGTCTCATCGGCGCGGCGCTGTTCACGGTTCCGGCCGCGTTCACGCCGAACCTCGCGCTCGCGATCACGTATCTCTCGGCGGCGATGTTCTTCGTCAACATGGCGAGCGGCGCGGCGTGGGCACTCGTCTCGGTGGCGGCACCCCGTCACATGGTGGCGTCGCTCGGCAGCATTCAGAACTTCGGCGGCTATTTCGGCGGCTCGTTTGCGCCGTTCATCACGGGCCTCGTCGTCGACAAGACGCATTCGTTCGTCAACGCGTTCCTGATCAGCGCGGGCGTGGCGTTCGCGGCGGCGCTCGTTTATATGTTCGTCGTCCGCGTGCCGATTCAGGATTCCGAGCAGCCGGCGTCTGCCGTGCCCGCCGTTTGAGGCTGACCGATATGACCTTCCAGACTGATCTCTTCAAAGGCAAGGCCGTCGTCGTAACGGGCGGCACGCAGGGCATCGGCGCAGGCATCGCGCAGCAGTTCGCCGCGCTCGGCGCGCGCGTGATCGCGGCGGGCATAGCGCCGACGGATGCGCAGCGCGACGCGCTCGGCGGCGGCATCGAGGTCGCCGCGCTCGATGTCGCTGATGCCGCCAGCACCGCCGATCTCATGAACCGCCTCGACGCGCTCGACGTGCTGGTGAACTGCGCGGGCATGATCAAGCGCGGCGACGAGCACGACATCGAGACGTTCGAGCGCGTGATCGCCGTCAACCTGAACGGCACCATGCGCATGTGCGCCGCCGCGCGGCCGTTGCTCGCGAAAAGCGGCGGGAGCATCGTCAACACGGCGTCGATGCTCACGTTCTTCGGCGGCGGCCTCGTTCCGGCATACAGCGCGAGCAAGGGCGGCGTCGCGCAATTGACGAAGTCGCTCGCCATCGCGTACGCGGCAGACGGCATTCGCGTGAACGCGGTCGCGCCCGGCTGGATCGCCACGCCGCTCACGCAGGCGCTTCAGGACGACGGCGGCCGCTCGCAAGCCATTCTCGACCGCACGCCGATGAAACGCTGGGGCTTGCCGGAGGACGTGGCGCGCGTCGTCGCGTTTCTGGCGTCGCCGGCGGCGGCGTTCATGACCGGCGCGATCGTGCCGGTGGACGGCGGCTATCTCGTGGCGTAAGCGAGCGTCGATATAATCGCCGCGCCGCCGCTTCCCTATCCGATCATGGCCGCTGATCCCGTCTCTCTCGACGCCGCAAAGGCAACCGGCACCGCCGCGTTCTCCAAGTTCATGGCGGTGCTGCAACTGATCGCCGACGCGGCCGAGCCGCCGACCATCGCGCGTCTGACGACGCAAAGCGGCTATCCGCGCCCGACGGTGTACCGCATCGTCGGCGCGTTGATGGCCGAAGGGCTCGTCGTCGAAAGCGCGCGCGGCGGCTGTTATACGCTCGGCCCGCGCCTGATGTCGCTCGCGAGCCGAAGCTGGGAGCGGTCCGACTTGCGCATCGCCGCCGCCGACGCGTTGCAGGCGCTGCGCGATGCCACGCAGGAAACCGTGCATCTGGCGGTGAGAAGCGGCGCGGAAATGGTGTACGTCGAGAAGCTGGAAAGCCCGCACGCGGTGCGCATGGCGTCGCGCATCGGCACGCGGGTCACGTTGTATTCGAGCTCGGTCGGCAAGGCGTATCTGTCGACGCTTTCGCCCGCCGAACGCGACGCGCTCCTGCAAGGCATCCCGTTCCAGCGATTCACGCCGAACACCATCGTCGACCGAAGCGCGCTCGATGCCGAACTGGACGCATGCCACACGCGCGGCTACGCCGAAGACCGCGAGGAGAACGAAGCGCAAATCTTCTGCTACGGCAGCGCGATCGTCGGCGCGAACGGCGCCCCGCTCGGCTGCGTCAGCGTGAGCATTCCGCTCTTCCGAAAAAGCGAAACGCCGATGGAAACCTACGTCGCGCCGCTGAAAGCTGCGTGCCGCGCGATCGCCGAGCGCATGAGTCCCGCCACGCGCTAAAGCGTCAGAACGCGTTGCCTTGCGACGCGCCCGCGCGCTTGGCAATCAAAGTCGGCAGGCGCGGCAGCAATTGCGGCCAGTGCGTCGCTTCCTGCGCCAGATGCGCGAGCAGACCGTGGCAGCCGAACTGGTCCGCCGCGAGCCGCGCGATCACGCGCCGCGCGATCTTCCACACATCGACATCCGGCGCGACGGTATGCGCCATGCGCTCGATCGTCTCCATCGAACGCGACAGCAGCACCGCCCGCGACGCAATGCGCCCGTGCGCGGCGCTGAACATGTGCTCGGCGGGCGCCTTGCCGATTGCATCGAACAAATGCGAGACGTGCGCGCCCTGCCGCGCATCCGTCGACGAAAACCGCTCCGCTTCTCGGCGATACGTCGATTCGACGCGCACTTCGTGATGCGCCGCGTGTTCGTCTGGCCGCCCGTGTTCGAGATGCGTGCGCGCCGCCGCCTTGTGGTCGCCTTCGAGCAGCGAGTTCGATACCCCGACGATGAAATCGCGCTCATGCGCAGCGAAGAACGAAATGGCGTTGTCGGCTTCGAGCACGATCTTGCCGCGCGTGCCGGGATCGATGCTGACGCGCGCGCCCGCCGCGTCCAGCCCCGCGTGATACACGCCCTGCCCGAGCGCCATTTCGAAGAACGCCTCGATCAGCGTCGCGATGAGATCCGCCTGTTTGAGCCCGTGCGATGCGAGCGCGTGGCCGTCCGACAGCGGCACGGTGTCGATCGCGCGCGTCGTCAGCACAGCGTCGTTGCAAAAGTCCCAGAGCACTTCGGGCACGGCGAGCCGATCGTCGTCGCGCAGGCGGTAGCGCAGATAGCTCTGATCGGCGGCGCGCTGGCGCAGGTCGATCATCGAATGCACGCTCTCGCGCACGCGGCTCAACCACTGCACCGCCTGCAACTCGCGGGCCGTCGCCGAACGCCGCTCGGCGAAGCGCGCGGCGGCGAGCGCCAGATGGAGGTCATCGGCGAGTTCCTGGCGTGCGTCCGCGCGAAGCAGCGTGATGCGGACCGGCACGCCTTCGATGCGTGCCGCATGCGTCTGCTCCGCGATGCCCGAGCGCAGCGGCGCCGCGCTGATCTCGGTGATTTCGGCGCGCGGCGCGGCTGCGAGCGCGAGGGCGCACGCGCTGCGAAAGCTGGCGGCATCGTAGGGCGTGAACAGACCTTCCATCTCCGACAGCGCCACGCGCACCGCCGCTTCCGCGAGCGCGGGATGCCGCGTGAGCGCGTCGGACGCCAGCGAGAACACGCGCGGCAACTGGCTCAACGCCGGCACGCCGCCCGCGAGCGGCGCGGCGCGCGCGCCATGCACGGCGAAGAAGCGCGCGATGCGTTGCATCGACGCGCCGTCGCTATGTGAATGGCTTTCGCGGACGAACGCCCGGCCAAGACGCCAGAGCGTTGCGAGTCGTCGGACGGGCAAATGAAGTCCTTTTTGCTTGAGTGTGCCGTGGCATTCGGCTTGCTCGATTCGCAGCATCTTGCAGCACGATTCGAACCCGCGCGTTTCCTGCGCTCTGCCTCGAACCACCACCATGCACATGAAAACGGAAGACGCTCCGGCGCGCGGGTCCGTCGACGAACAAAGCCCGAGCGCCCTGCGCGATGCGCTGCAAAGCGAGGACAGCGCCGTGCGAAGCTTCGTCGTCGTGCGGGACGGCCGCATCGAATTCGAACATTACCGCAGCGACGCCGCGCCCGATACGCTCGAAAACGTCAATTCGGTCACGAAGAGCGTCGTGGGGCTGGCCGTGGGCATCGCGCTGTCCGAGCGGCTGCTCGCGGACCTCGACACGCCGATCAGCGAGATCATCGAGAAGGCGCGCGATCCCGCGCTGGACGAGCGCGTCCGACGCATCACGCTGCGCCATCTGCTCACGATGACTTCGGGCTTCGAGTGCGAACCAGGCGCAGTGGACAAGTGTCTGCTCGGCGCGTGCGAGCGGCTCGCCGGCGAGGACGACCGGCTGAACTTCGTGCTCTCGCGTCCGATGGCCGACGCGCCCGGCACGCGTTTTCGCTATGACTCGCATGCGGTGCAGTTGCTGTCGCTCGCCGTCGAAGCGGTGACGGGCGCGACCGTCGAAGCGTATGTGCGCGACAAGCTCTTCGCGCCGCTCGGCATTGAAACGAGCGAATGGATCGCCGATGAAGACGGCCATACGTTCGCGGGGCGCGGACTCATGCTGCGCGCGCGCGACATGACGAAGCTCGGCACGCTGATGCTGGATCGCGGCACATGGCAAGGCGCGCAACTCGTGGATGCGTCGTTCATCGACGACGCCATGTCGGTGCACAGCGAGGGCGGCCCGCCGATGCAGGACGCGCAGTACGGCTACCTGTGGTGGATCGCGCCGCGCTATGCGTTCGCGGCGGGCTTCGGCGAGCAGTTCATCTTCGTTGCGCGCGAGGCGGGAATCGTCGCAGCCGCGACATGCGACAACACCGCCGCGAACAAAAACGTCCGCGCGCTCTTCGAGCAACACGTGCTCTGCCTCGATGCGCGCTGATCCTCGCCAGCGTTGTTTCGGATTGCTCGCGGCTTCGTTTCCGAACTGAGCGCAGATCGAAGCCTCGCGCGCAGGTAATCTCGCTTTGCGTCCGTTGCCACGGCGGACATTCGAGGCAAGCGAGGTATCGCATGAAGTCCTTCGACATTTCGGTGGATGCGCAGGGGCGCGTCGTCGTTTCGCACGCCGAGCCCATCGGCGAGCATTGCAAAAGCCGCGCGCGACTGCTTGCGTCGCTGGTCGGCATGATCGCCGCGCCCGGCGCGTTCGAGCACTTCTGCGCGTGGCCCGAGCCGATGAGGCGCGACATCCTGCATCTCATGCATTCTCTCGCCGAAGAAAGCCTTCCGTTGCTCGCCGCGCTCGAACAACACACCGCGCAAGCCTTCTACGACAAGGGCGTGCACGCCGCAACCGAGCAGCGGCGCCAGGAACTCGCGGCCAACGCGCCGCCCGAGCCGATCGATTACACGCAGCGGTGATCCGTGACCAGCGGCAGCAAAAAGCGCCCGTCGTCAATGTAGATTTTTGTCGATATGCGATCCCGATTATTTTCGATACGGTATCGTAATGCGCTCACGCTATAACGTATCAATATCGCGATGCCGGAATCCGTGTCGCAACGGCTTCCGGCTGCACGTGAGGCAATCGAGAGCGCCATGAAACAACCATCAGAAAAAGGACGCGCCATGCAGCCGCCAGCCGGTGAGCGTATCGAACGAAGCATGTACATCCTCGGGCAGATCGGCGCGGTCGTGTGTCACGAACGCGGGCCGCGCCCGAACACCGTGATTCTCACGACCATGGCTTCGCATCCGGCCGAAGGTCTGTGGCTGGCCATCACGCGCATGAACGAACTCTGCCCGGCCGTGCGCGGCCCGCGCCGCACGCTGCTGCAGTGGAAGCGCAGGGAGATCGCGCGGCTCGCTCGCATGCTGCCGCATCCGCTGCCGGCGGATGCCTGCGCGCAAACGCAAGTCCCGTTCTGGGCCGGCTACTGCCAATATTGGGAAGACGTGCTAAAGCAGCATGTCGATCGTGAGATGGACACGCCCGCAGTCGCGGTCGACGAAGTTCCGGCACGGCGCGTCAACGCCTGAACCGCTGCATCCACGCGCCACGGCAGTTGCCGCCCGTGATCGACTCGGGCACACTTCGCGCGGCCGCGCGCAGCCGTTCGTCCGGATGCACAGGAATGCTTTCTCGCGAAGGAGCGGGCGCGTTGCGCCGTGTACCGAGCAACGAGGAAGAGCAGATGGACCAAGTCAAGATCACGATCAACCCTGAAGGGCATCCTGTCATCGCGCATCCGGTGGCGATCGAAAAGCGCAGCAACGATGTCGCGCGTGCGGTCGCCGCGCTGTCGGATGTGCTGGCGAGCGGGGACGGCGCGGGCATCGGTCAGCCTGTGTTGATCGATCTGCTGCGCACCCTCGCGCACGAGCAACGCGCGCTGACCGAGGCGCTGTCCGACCACACCGGCGAAGTGTCGACGGAAGAAGCGTATCGCCGAACCTACCGCCGCGCGTTCAGGAAGGGCTTCAGCGCCGGATTGCAACGCACGCTGCCCGCGCGGCCGGTCGACCGGAACGACAGCGCGTTGCTGAGCCCGCCTGCCGCGGCCGGCACCTCGCGAAGCGACGCGCTGCGCCGTCTCAAGCAAGTCTAGTCACCCGCTCCGGCCAGCTTTCAGCACTCGCGCTCGCGCCGCGGTTCGTGCGTCGAATAATAGGCGCGCATCACGTCGATCATGCGTTCCAGCGGACTCGGCTTTACGAAATAGCCGTTGAATCCGGTGCGACGCGCCCGCGCGCAATCGTCGGGGCACGTGCGGCTGGTGTGCGCGAGCAGCATCATCGACGTATCGAGCGCGCGTATCGCTTCGGCCGCTTCCCAGCCGTCGCCGAGGGGCATCATCAGATCGAGCAGCACGACGCCGGGCCGCCACTTGCGCGTAAGCGCCACGGCGTCGAGCCCCGTGTGCACCGCGCGGACGTTGAAGTCGGCGTCCTCGAACGCGAGACAGATGGCGCGCGTGGCGTCGAAATCGTCGTCGGCGATGAGCACGCGCGGTTCGTCGTGATGCGCAGCACGAACGGGAATCTGCCACACCGCTTCTTCCGGTACGCGTGCTTGTCGTTGCGTTGATTGCATTTTTTGGCCTCGGATTGACCGACTGTTTCAGCAACGCGCGTTCCGCGACGCAGCATTCAGGGTTTGCCCGAACAGTGCGGCGCGCGCGAACGTTGCACTCGGGAATACCCGGACGCCGCGCGGGCCGGACGCTTGCACCAAGAAGAACCCAGTTCACCTGCGAGCGGCACGCTCGCTCCCTACGGAGGCACACGATGTTCGTCGTCTACTGGCTCGAAGGCGAGGCGGAAGCCGAAAGCCACGCGCGTCACCGGCAGTTCGACGCCGCCGCGCTCGCCGAGGCGCTGCGCTTCGCCGAAGCATTGCGCAAGCGCCAGGCGCAAGGCGAACCGGTCGGCTTCGTCACGCTGTGCAGCGAGAATCCGCAATCGGTCGGCAAACCTGGCGTCGCCGATCCGCCCGCCGACTACGACTGGAAGAAGCGCCGCCGCTAGCCGTTGCCTGCATCGGCGCTCTTGCTCGCGCCGTCTTGCGCATCGTCCTGCCATCCGCCGCCGAGCGACTTGTACACGGCGATCAGATCCGTCGTCACGTTCACCGTCGATTGCGCGAGCTGTTCGCGCGTTTGCGCAAGCTGGCGCTCGGCATCGAGCACCGTGACGAACGCCGTCAGTCCCTTGCGATAGCTGTCCGTCGCAAGTTGCAGGCTCACGCGATTCGCCTCCACGGTACGCACCAGAGCCGCGCGCCGGTCCTGTTCCGTGCGATACGCGACGAGCGCGTTGTCCACATCCTGAAGCGCCGTGAGCACCGTCTGCCGATATTGCAGCGCCGCCTGCGCGGCTTGCGCCTTCGCCACGCGAACGTTCGAGCGCAGCGCGCCGCCTTCGAAGATCGGCAGCGAAATGCTCGGCCCGACCGACCAGAAAAGACTCGACCAGCGCGCGAGGTATTTCGCTTTGGTCGCTCGCGTGCCGACCTGGCCCGTCAGCGAGATGTCCGGATACAACTGCGCGACGGCCACGCCGACTTCGGCGGTGGCCGCATGCAATTGCGCTTCGGCGCGGCGGATGTCGGGACGGCGGCGCGCGAGCGTCGACGGCACGCCGACCGGCACCGTCGGCGGCACGGGCGGCACCGCGCGCGCATCGGACAGTTCGGCGTCCAGCGTGCCGGGCGCGCTGCCCGTCAGCACGGCGAGCCCGTTCATCGCCTGCGCGATCTGCGCCTCCAGCGACGGCACCTGCGCCTGCAACGCGCCGACTTGCGCGCTCGCGCTCTGCACGTCCTGCTGGCTCGTCAGGCCGACGCGCGCCTGCTCGCGCGTGAGGTCGAGAATCTGCTGTTCGGCGTCGATCTCGGCAAGCGTGATTTCACGGATGGACTGCGCGCCGCGCAACTGCGCGTACGTGCGCGCGACTTCGGCTTCCAGCGAGACCAGCGCGTCGTTGCGGCTTTCGATTTCCGCCTGCGTCTCTGCATTCGCCGATTCCACCGAGCGCCGCACGCGCCCGAAAAGATCGAGTTCCCACGACGCATCGAAGCCGTCCTGAAAGAGCGTGACGGGCCCTGTCGCGGAGTCGAGGCCCTGGCGGATCGGCGCGCCGTTCGCGCCCAGCGCGTCGATGCGGCTGTATAAGCCTTGCGACTGGAGCAAGCCCTTCAGCCCGAGTTGCTCGCGCATGACGCTCGCGTTCGCGCTGATCTGCGGCAAGCCTTGCGCCGCCGCCGACACGCTCTGCTCGCGGGCCTGCGCGATGCGCAGCACCGCGCTTTGCAGATCGAGATTGCCAGCCACCGCGCGGTCGATCAGCGAATCGAGCGTAGGATCGTCGAACTGCTTCCACCAGCGCGGATCGGGATCGGCGGATGTGCTCGCCACGGAAGGCGCGTCGGCGTGCGGCGCGCGCGCATCCGGCGTTGCGTTCTGCGCGCGCTGCATGTCGTTCCAGTTGCCGGGCGCATCGGCGACAGGCGGCTTGAAGTCGGGGCCGACCGTGCAGGCGCTCATCGCGAGCGCGAGCACCGGAATCGAAAGTCGAGCGGAAAGTCGCTGCGTCATGTCAATGTCCTCCCGCCTGACCGGACGCCTTCACCGGCGAGAAGAAGAACGTGATCGGAATGAAAAGGAACGAGAAGATCGCGCACGCGGCGAACACGTCGAGGTACGCGAGAATCGTCGCCTGCGAGACGAGCGTTTTGTACATCTGGCCGGTCGCCGCGCCCATCGCCTGCGACATGGTCTGGCCCGTGTCCATCAGCGTTCGCGCGATGCGCTGCACCGTGTCGTTGTACGGCTGATTCAGCGGCGTCAGATGCTCGACCATATGCGCCATGTTCGCTTGCGTGCGCTCGCGGATCATCGCGGTTGCGAGCGAAATGCCGATGGAGCCCGCCACGTTCCGGAACATGGTGAAGAGCGCGGACGCGTCGTTGTTCATCGACTTCGGCAGCGAGAGATACGCGAGCGTCGTCACCGGCACGAACAGAAAGCCGATGGCCGCGGACTGCGCGCTGCGCATCATCGTGAGCGTGCGATAGTCGACGTTCGGCACGAGGTGATGCGAATAGATCAACGCGCAGCCCATCAGAAAGAAGCCGAACGCGACGAGATAGCGCGTCTGCACCCATAGCATCAGCTTGCTGACCACCGGAATGAGAAACACGATGAGCAGCGCGCCCGGCGACAGCACGAGGCCCGCGAGCGTCGCGGTGTAGCCGAGTTGCTGCTGCGCGAGTTGCGGAATGAGCACCGCGCTGCCGTAGAGCACCGAAGCGAAGCCGACAATCGAGAGCGAGCCGAGCGCAAAGTTGCGGTCCTTCATCACGCGCAGATCGACCACGGGTTTTTTCGCGTACACGAGCCAGAACGCCGCGCCGACGATGCCGATCGCCGCGAGCACCGCGAAGGTCACGATGAAGTTGGATGCGAACCAGTCGTCGTCCTCGCCGCGATCCAGAAACACTTGCAGGCAACCGAGCCCGAGCGCGATCAGGCCGATGCCGACCACATCGATGCCCACGTCCTTATGGCTCTGCCGCTTTTCCCACGGCGGATCTTCGACGAACTGCATCACCGCGATGGTCGTCAGCACGCCGACCGGCACGTTCAGCAGGAACACCCAGCGCCACGTGAAGTTGTCGGTGATCCAGCCGCCGAGCGTCGGGCCGAGCACGGGCGCCACGACGATCGCCACCGCCGAGATCGAAAACGCGCGGCCGCGCTGCTCCGGCGGAAACGTGTCGAGAATGATCGACTGCTGGCTCGGCTGCAAACCGCCGCCGAAGAAGCCTTGCAAAATGCGAAAGACGATCAGTTGTCCGAGATTCGTCGCGATGCCGCAGAGAAACGAGCACACCGTGAACGCCGCGATGCAGATCAGGAAGTAGCGCTTTCGCCCGAGAATCTTCGAGAAATACGCGGACAGCGGCAGCACGATGCCGTTCGCGACGAGATAGGACGTGAGCGTCCACGTCGCCTCGTCGTAGCTCGCGGACATGGTGCCGGAGATGTGCGGCAGCGCCACGTTCACGATGGTCGTGTCGAGCACTTCCATGAAGGCCGCGAGCGTCACGACCACGGCGATGAGCCACGGATTCGCGCTCGGCTTCCAGCCGCTGTGGTCCTGTTCGGTGGGTTCGCTCATGGCTCAGTGGCGCAGCATGACGGTGGGCACCACGGAAAGCCCGAGCGGCAACGACGTATCCGGCTTCATGCCGCTATCGATGACGATCTTCACTGGCACGCGCTGCACGATCTTCACGAAGTTGCCGGTCGCGTTTTCGGCGGGGAACGCCGAGAAGCGCGAGCCGCTGCCGAGCTGAATGCTGTCGACATGGCCGTGCAGCGAGAGGCCGGGATACGCGTCGACGTCGATATCCACTTTGTCGCCCGGATGCATGCGCGAAAGCTGCGACTCCTTGAAGTTCGCCGTCACCCACATGCGCGTCGTGACGAGCGTGAGAATCGACGTGCCCGCCTGCAAGAACGTGCCGAACTGCACGTTGCGTTTGGTGATCCACCCATCGGAGGGCGCGCGCAGTTCGGTGTACGAGAGATTTAACTGCGCAGTTTCAACCTGCGCCTGCGCCTGCCGCACTTGCTGGCGCCGCTCTTCGACTGTCGCGACGACCTGCGCGATCTGCTGCGGCACGAGGCTCGCGGTGCGCACCTGCGCCCGCGCCTCGGCGACGTTCGCCTGCGCGCTTTTCTGTTGCGCGGTGGCGGCGTCGATGTTCTGTTGCGAGGTCGCGCGAACGTCGACGGACTGCTGGCGTTGGTAGGCCGCGCTTGCCTGCGCGAGATTGGCGCGCGCGCTCGCTTCCTGCGCCTGCGCCTGCGCGAGTTGCGCGGGATATTGAACCCGCGCGACCTGAAGCTGCACTTCGGCCGCATGCAACTGCGCCTGCGCGAGACCGAGTTGCGCGTTCGCCTGATCGAGCTGCGCCTGATAGTCGCGCGGATCGATGCGAATCAGCAGATCGCCCTTATGAACGAAGCGGTTGTCGTCGATGTTCATCGCGACAACATAGCCCGATACCTTCGGCGCGATGGTGACGGCGTCGCCATCGGTATAGGCGTCGTCGGTGGTTTCCTGATTGCGCGTCATGAACCACCAGACGAGCGCGCCTATCGCGAGCACCACCACGATGATGCCGAGAATGATCAACGGCTTCTTGCCGGGCCCTTTGCGCTCTTCCTTGCCGTTGCCGTTCGTCTTGTCGCCGTTCTTGGCTTTATCGTCATTGCCGGCCTGGTCGTTCTTCTCCGATGACTCGCGCTTGCCGTCGTCCTTCGCGGCGCCGGGGCGTGCATCGTCCTGGGTTTCGTCTCGATCTGACATCAGCGTTCGCTTTGCGGTTGGAGTCCGGAGTTCGACTCGGGGTGAAATCCCGGTGCGGCCGGGTGGACCTCGTGCGGATACTGCGTGACGAGCGTGACCGGTATGCGACTGCCGGTCAGGGCATTCGAGCGGACGATTTGAGCAAGACGCATTCCCAAATGACTCGGAACCGGTCGAACCGAACGCCCGTGCGGACTGGCACGAAACCGCGCGTCTTCGGGGCGCTAATTGCCCGGCGCGGTTTTCAAAATCGCTGGCAAAAGCTGCACGGCGCAGTCGTGCCAGCGATTGCTTCAGAGCGCCTGGCGCAGCTTCGCGGCGAGTTGCACGATGCCCATCGAGATCTGCTTCTCGCGCTTCGCGTCGAGCCGTCCGACGGGCACGCTCGTCGATACCGCGACGCGCTTGCCCGCCGGCGTCACGCCGACATACGCCGCGAAGCACGCGAGTCCTTCGGCCACTTCCTCGCGTTCGACCGCGAGCCCGCTCGTGCGTATCGCGGCCAGTTCGCGCAAGAGCGCCGCGCGGCGCGTGATAGTGCGCGGCGTGACCGCTTCGAGGCGCTCGGGCAGCCGCTCGATGACCGCTTCGTCGGCCAGTCCCGCGAGCAGCGCCTTGCCGAGCGCGCAGCAGTGCGCAGGCAGCCGCGAGCCGAGATCGGACACGAGTCGCACCGGCCGGTGCGCGTCCTCGCGCGCGACATACACCACCTGCACGCCATCCAGCACGGCGAGCTGCACGACTTCGTTGTGCGTGTTGATGAACGCGCCCGCGCCCTCGCGAAACGCCGCCTGCAGCGCATCGTGCCGCACGTAGGCATTGCCGAGCTCGAACAGCCCGACGCCGATCACATAGCCGTCGTCGCGCTTCTCGATCCACTGCATGCGCGCGAGCGTTTCCAGCATCAGATAAAGCGTGCTGCGCGACAGGCCGGTGCGCTCCGCGAGCGCGGCGGCGCGCACGGGCTTGGCGGCGTCGGCGAGCGCTTCGAGAATATCGTTCGCGCGGCGCAGCGCCGGAACGTCGTAGGTCTTTTCCATGTGAGTCGTCGCATCGGGGATGTTCGCATCGTCCAGTATGTTGGACAAACATGCAACCCAATGGACAGTGACGGGGCGGCAAGCTACGATCATTTTCCCTTTTCCGATGCCCGGTGACCCTGCCATGCCGCCCGTTTCCGTCTCCTCCTGCCTGCCCGAAGACCTCGCCGACGCCGTGCTGATCGGCCGCGTATGGCGTCCCGCGCCGGTCGATGGTCCCGCTGTCGTCGCGGTGCGAAACGGCGAAGTGTTCGACATCACGCGCGCCGCCCCGACCACCGCCGATCTTTTCGACCGCCCCGACGCGCTCGATATCGCGAAGAACGCGCAGGGCGAACGCCTCGGCACCGCGCAGGAACTGCTGCAAGCGACGCTCGACGCCGCGCCCGGCGGCTTGCGCCTGCTCGCCCCGTGCGACGTGCAGGCCGTGAAAGCGTGCGGCGTGACGTTCGCGGTCAGCCTGCTCGAGCGCGTGATCGAAGAGCAGGCCGGCGGCGACGCCAGCAAGGCGCAGGAAGTGCGCGACACCATCAACAAGCTGATCGGCGCGGATCTTTCGAAGATCAAGCCGGGCTCGGAGAGCGCGCAGAAGCTGAAGGAAGAACTCGAGCGGCGCGGCGCGTGGTCGCAATACATGGAAGTCGGCATCGGGCCGGACGCGGAAGTGTTCTCGAAGTCGCAGCCGATGTCGTCGGTCGGTTTCGGCGCGGACGTCGGCCTCTATCCGACCTCGCAGTGGAACAACCCGGAGCCGGAAATCGTGCTGGCGGTGAACGGGCGCGGCGAGATCGTCGGCGCGACGCTCGGCAACGACGTGAATCTGCGCGATATCGAGGGCCGCAGCGCGCTGTTGCTCGGCAAGGCGAAGGACAACAACGCGTCGTGCGCGATCGGCCCGTTCGTGCGGCTTTTCGACGGCCGCTTCACGCTGAATACGGTGCGCGGCACGAGCGTGTCGCTGCGCATCGAAGGCGCGGACGACGGCTTCGTGCTCGAAGGCGTGAGCCACATGACCGAGATCAGCCGCGATCCCGCCGATCTCGTCGCGCAGACGCACGGCGCGCATCATCAATATCCGGACGGCTTCATGCTGTTTCTCGGCACGATGTTCTCGCCGATCAAGGACCGCGACACGCAAGGCGGCGGCTTCACGCATCATCTGGGCGATGTCGTCACCATCTCGACGCCGGAACTCGGCGCGCTCGTCAATACCGTGCGCCTTTCGACGGAAATCGAGCCGTGGACCTTCGGCGTGCGCGCGCTGTATCGCAGCCTGGCGGCGCGCGGCTTGCTCGCCGCAAACGCTTAAGCGCGCGGGGCGCGCGTCTTTTCGCGCGTCACCACCTGCACCGGCGTCTCCATGAACGGCGACAAGTCGCGCTGACGGCGCCGTTCGACGAGCGCCTTCACCGCGACATCCACGCCGAACACGGCCTGCCGCGCGCCGAACTGCTCGACGGTCGCGAGCATGCTGCCGTTGTCGAGGAGCGGCTGCACCGCGCTGATGTTGTTGTAGCCGGTCACGAGCACGCGGCCCTTCTTGCCCGCGATGCGAATGGCGTCGATCGCGCCCATCGCGATGTTGTCGTTCGCGCAGAGCAAACCGCGCAGCGCCGGATGCGCATACAGCATTTGCAGCGCGATGGACTTGCCGCTCGGCGCGGTCCAGTCGCCGGTGTCGACGGCGCTCACGCGCAGCTGCGCGGCGCTCATCGCTTCCTTGTAGCCGATGGTGCGCTGCTGCGCGTTGCGGTCGTTCGGCGGCCCTTCGATGATGCCGACTTCATCGCCCGCCTTCAGCTTCGACGCGAGATACGCGCCGACGAGCCGCGCGCCGCGCCGGCTATCCGGCCCGACGAACGGAATGGTGACGTTCGCGGCTTCCTGCGCGTCGTCGTCAAACGGATTGTCGATGGCGATCACGATGACGCCCGCCGCGACCGCTTTCGCGGCCACCGGCACGAGCGCTTTGGAATCGGTCGGCGCGATCACGATGGCGTCCACTTTCCCGGCGACGAGCGATTCGATAATCCGCCTCTGCCCGGTCACGTCGTTGTCCGTCAGCGTGCCGTAGGTCGTGAGGTCGAGTTGCGACGCGTAGTGCCGCTGATAATTCTTCGCGCCGTCGATCATCGACTGAACGAAGGGATCTCCGAGGGACTTCATCACGAGCGCGACGCTCGCCTTGCCGCCGGGCTGCGCGGCGGTCGGGCGCACTGACGCGAGCCCGCTCGCGGCGAGGGCGCACGTGGTGAGCAGACGGCGGCGGGCAAGGCTGATCATGAAGGCGGGTCGGGAATCGACGGTCGCCTCATTGTAGACAAACGGCAGCGACCACGACTCACGCTTGCGGACGCTCTTCCCACGCCAGCGCGATGAACGCGGCGCATAACGCTTCCATGCCGCGCGCGTCTTCTTCGTCGAAGCGGCCGGGCACGGGGCTGTCGACGTCCCACACGCCGATCAGCGTGCCGTCGCTCCCGACGAGCGGCACGACGATTTCCGAGCGCGACGCCGAATCACACGCGATATGGCCGGGAAACGCGTCGACATCGGGGACGACCTGCGTTTTGCGTTCGCGCGCCGCCGTGCCGCACACGCCGCGTCCGAGCGCGATGCGCACGCACGCGGGCTTGCCCTGGAACGGCCCGACGACGAGTTCGTCGCCATCGAACAGATAGAAGCCGGCCCAGTTGATATCCGGCAGCGAGTGATAGACGAGCGACGAGAAGTTCGCCGCGTTCGCGATGAAGTCGGCTTCGTCGCCGATCAGGGAACGCGCCTGTTGCAGCAGGTCGTCGTACTGCGTGGACTTGCTGGCGTGGGAGGGCGTGGAAGGCGTGAACATGGCGGCGGCTCGAAGTGCGATCGAGGTGTAGCTTAGCGTCTATGCGCCGATCGCTGCACGCCGAATGCCAAACCGCCTTCGGGATTTCCCTGCTTTACACCCTGTCGGCCCCGGTATTAAATAAATCAACTTGATTTAATTAATCGTCACACAGATGACGGTTGCCAGGATAACCGGAGACAGCCAGTGAAATTGCCGAGCGGCAGAGGAAGCAATTCCGCGTCCGTGCGCCGATACAACGAGCGCTTGCTGTTGCAGGCGCTGCGCCGCACCGAACCGGCGTCGAAGGCGGATCTCGCGCGTCACGCGAACCTGACGAGCACGGCGGTCGGCAGCATCGTCGAGTCGCTGGAACGCGCCGGCTTGATCGAATACAGCGGACGGCGGCTCGAAGGTCAGCGCGGCCAGCCCGCGTCGCTCATCCGGCTCGATCCGCGCGGCGCGTTCGGCATCGGCGTGCGGCTCGACCGCACGAGCATCGAGACGGTGCTCGTCAATTTCGCGGGCGACGTGCTCGCCCGAAGCGCGCTGGATCGCGTGCTGCCGCATCCGTTGGCGGTGCTCGAGATCGTTCAGCGCGATATCGAAGGCATGCTCGCCCTCTTGAGCGTGGCGGAGCGCGAGCGTCTGACCGGAATCGGCGTCGCGCAGCCGTACAACCTCGGCAGCTGGCTGCGCGAACTGGGCGTGAGCGCCGATACGACGAGCGCCGACATCTTCCGCGCGTGGGACCAGACCGACTTTCCCGCCGCGTTGTCCCGCGCGCTCGCCCTGCCCGTCTTCGGCGAAAACGACGGCAACGCCGCCGCGACCGCCGAGCTGTTCTACGGCCACGGCCGCCATTGCGACGACTTCGTGTATCTCTTTCTCGGCTCGGCCATCGGCGGCGGCGTCGCCATCGACGGCGACTGTCTGCGCGGCGCGACCGGCAACGCGGGCGACATCGGCGTGATGCCGGTGCGGCCGAGCCGCCTGCCGTCCGCACCGCAGCCGCCCGGTCAGTGGGACATCCTGCTCTCGCGCGCATCGCTCAATGCGCTCGTGCGGCATCTGCACTTCTCCGGCGCGCCGGCGGCGAGCCGCATGGACGTGCAAGCGTGCATCGAGCGGCGTCTGCCCGCGGTCGAAGAATGGATCGACGACTGCATCGAAGCGCTGGCTCCCGCGTTGCGCGCGATGCTCTGCGTGCTCGACGTGCCGATGGTCGTGATCGATTCCGATATCGACGGCGGCCTGCTCGACCGCCTGATCGACCGTCTCGCCGCGACGATGGCCGCGAACGCGCCCGAAGCGCGCGGCACGCCGGAAATCGTGCGCGGCAACTTCGGCCCGGACGCGGGCGCAATCGGCGCGGCCACGCTGCCGATGTTCTTCAACTTCTCGCCACGCGTGGGGCTGCATCGCGGCGCGGGTGTCAAATCGCAGGAGGTGAACCATGCCGCATGACTCTGCCCTTTCGCCGGAGGCACGCACGCCGCTGCTCGAAATGCGCGGCATCAGCAAGACGTTTCCCGGCGTGCGCGCGTTGAACGACGTGCGCCTGTCCGTGTATCCCGGCGAAGTGCATTCGCTGATGGGCGAAAACGGCGCGGGCAAATCCACGCTGATGAAGATTCTCTCGGGCGCGTATCAAGCGGACCCCGGCGGGCAGATTCTGATCGACGGCAAGCCGGTCGTCATCGACGGGCCGCTCGCCGCGCGCTCACTCGGCGTCGCCGTGATCTATCAGGAACTGAGTCTTGCGCCGAATCTCTCGGTGGCCGAGAACATCTACGCCGGGCGCGAGCTGCGTCGCGGTAAAGGCGCGTGGTCGCTCGTCGACCGGCCCGGCATGGAGCGCGGCTGCGAAGATGTGTTGAAGCGCTTGGGCGCGGCGTTCAAGCCGCATACGCTCGTCGGCGACTTGTCGATCGCGGAACGGCAACTGGTCGAAATCGCGCGAGCCGTGCACGCGCACGCCCGCATCCTCGTGATGGACGAGCCGACCACGCCGCTCTCGTCGCGCGAAACCGACCGCCTGTTCGAGCTCGTGCGTCAACTGCGCGAGGAAGGCATCGCGATCATCTATATCAGTCACCGGATGGCGGAGATTTACGAGTTGTCGGACCGCGTCTCGGTGCTGCGCGACGGCAGCTACGTCGGCACGCTGATGCGCGACGAACTGTCCGCCGAAAGCCTCGTGCGCATGATGGTCGGCCGCGACATTTCCGGCTTCTACAAGAAAGAGCACGCGCCTTACGATCCCGGCCACGTCGTGCTGTCCGTGCGCGACATGGCCGACGACAACCGCGTGCGCGGATGCAGCCTCGATCTGCACGCGGGCGAAGTGCTGGGCATTGCGGGACTGGTCGGCGCGGGCCGCACCGAGCTTGCGCGCCTTATCTTCGGCGCGGAGGAACGCACGCGCGGCGAAGTGTCGATGCACGGCAAGCCGCTCGCGTTGCGCACGCCGCGCGACGCGATCGACGCGGGCCTCGTCTATCTCACCGAAGACCGAAAGGGCCAGGGTCTTTTCCTCGACATGAGCGTGCGCGACAACATCAACATCGCGGTGGCCGGGCGCGACGCGAAAGCCGGCGTGATGGACATCGCGCGCGGAAACACGCGGGCGCGCGACGCCATCGCGGCGCTGTCCATTCGCGTGCCGAATGCGCGCGTGAATGCGGGCGCGCTGTCGGGCGGCAATCAGCAGAAGGTGCTGCTGTCGCGGCTGCTCGAAACGAAGCCCGAAGTGCTGATCCTCGACGAACCGACGCGCGGCGTCGACATCGGCGCGAAGTCGGAGATTTACCGGATCATCAACGACCTGGCGCGATCGGGCGTCGGCGTGATCGTGATATCGAGCGAACTGCCGGAAGTGATCGGCGTGGCGGATCGCGTGCTGGTGATGCGCGAAGGCGTGATCGCGGGCGAACTCGGCGGCCATTCGGGCACGCCGATCTCGCAGGAAGGAATCATTGAACTGGCGACGGGCTCGCGGGCCGCGCTCGGTCAGGCGGCTTGACGTTATCGGGAGACAGACATGGCTAACACGACGAAACACCACGACACCGGCGCGGCACCCGTTGCAAGCGCCGAAAGCGCGACGCAGCGGCAGCGCCGCATCGAGCATCGCGAGCGCATGCAAGTGCTGATGCGCACGGCGGGCATGTTGCCCGTGCTGATTCTGCTGTGCATCGGCTTCGGCGTGGTCACCGACGGCTTCTTCAGCTTGCAGAACATCTCGATCGTCACGCAGCAGGCGTCGATCAACATCGTGCTTGCGGCGGGCATGACCTTCGTGATTCTGACGGGCGGCATCGACCTGTCGGTCGGCTCGGTGCTGTCGGCGGCGGCGGTCACGGCGCTGCTCGCGTCGAATCTGCAAGGCATGGGCTGGCTCGGCGTGCCCGCCGCGCTCGGCGTCGGGCTCGGCTTCGGCGTCATCAACGGCGCGTTAATCGCGCTGCTCAAGCTGCCGCCTTTCATCGTGACGCTCGGCTCGTTGACCGCCGTGCGCGGCATCGCGCGGTTGATCGGTCACGACACGACCATCTTCAATCCGCAACTGTCGTTCGCGTTCATCGGCAACGATTCGATTCTCGGCGTGCCCTGGCTCGTCGTGATCGCGCTCGCGGTCGTGATCGTCTCGTGGTTTATCCTGCGCCGCACGGTGCTCGGCCTGCGCATCTATTCGGTCGGCGGCAATCCGGAGGCGGCGCGGCTTTCGGGCATCAAGGTGTGGGGCATCCAGATGTTCGTCTACGCGATGTCGGGCCTGCTCGCCGGACTCGGCGCCGTGATGTCCGCCGCGCGGCTTTATGCGGCGAACGGCCTGCAACTCGGCCAGTCATATGAACTCGACGCCATCGCCGCGGTCATTCTCGGCGGCACCAGCTTCGTGGGCGGCGTCGGCTCGATCGTCGGCACGCTGGTCGGTGCGCTCATCATCGCGGTGTTGTCCAACGGCCTCGTGCTGCTCGGCGTGTCGGACATCTGGCAGTACATCATCAAGGGCCTCGTCATTATCGGCGCGGTGGCGCTCGACCGTTATCGCCAGCGAGGATCGGCGCGTACGTGATGAACTCTTGTCGGGTCGCGCCGCTCAGAATCGCCTAGAGTCGCAACAATCAACATCAACATCAACCAAACAACCGGAGACAACCCTATGCGCAAGCACAACAAGCTGTTCGCGAGCATGGCCCTCGCGCTCGGATGCACGATGACGTTCGCCGCGCACGCCGCGGATAAGCAGCTCAAAGCCATCGGCATCACGGTGGGCTCGCTCGGCAACCCGTACTTCGTGACCATCTCGAAGGGCGCGGAAGCCAAGGCGAAGGCCATCAATCCGAACGTGAAGGTCACGGCCGTCTCGTCCGATTACGACATGAACAAGCAGTTCACGCAGATCGACAACTTCATCTCGGCGCACGTCGACATGATCCTGTTGAACGCCGTCGATCCGAAGGCCATCGAGCCGGCGGTGAAGAAGGCGAAGGCGGCGGGCATCGTCGTGGTCGCGGTGGACGTCGCGGCGGCGGGTGCGGACGCGACCGTGCAGACCAACAACGTGCAGGCCGGCCAGATTGCGTGCGACTTCCTCGCGAAGAAGCTCAACGGCAAGGGCAACGTCGTGATCGAGAACGGGCCGCAAGTGTCGGCGGTGATCGACCGCGTGAACGGCTGCAAGGCCGTGCTCGCGAAGAACCCGGGCATCAAGGTGCTCTCCGACGATCAGGATGCGAAAGGCTCGCGCGAAGGCGGCATGAACGCGATGCAGGGCTATCTCACGCGCTTCCCGAAGCTCGACGGCCTGTTCGCGATCAACGATCCGCAAGCTATCGGCAGCGACCTCGCGGCGAAGCAGCTGCATCGCTCGAATCTGGTGATTACGTCGGTGGATGGCGCGCCGGATATCGAAAACGCGCTCAAGACCGATACGCTGATTCAGGCGTCCGCGAGCCAGGACCCGTGGTCGATGGCGCAGCAGGCGGTGAGCGTCGGCTATGACCTGATGAACGGCAAGAAGCCGAGCAGCACGATGATTCTGATGCCGTCGACGCTCGTCACGCGCGAGAACGTCGCCAATTACAAGGGCTGGTCGTCGCCGCATTGAGGTCATGTTCGCCGCTCGCTGCAATCAGCGAGCGGCGCGTCGTACATTGTCTCTCCGGGCATGCGGCGCCGCCCGCATCCAACTTCGGCCGCCATTCGAACGGCGCGCCGCCTGCTCACCAATCCCAGTCTGCTTTTGAACCTGTCGATGCCGCCGGGCGCAGCTTGCGCGGCGACGCTCCGCACGGACGCGCACGCACGCCGCGGACACGGCGTATCCTGTGGCTTCGACGCGGCCGTGCTTCGGTGAACGGTGACGCGCGTCCTCAATCGATCAAGCAGCGCAGACAGGAGAAACTGAATGGCCAGGGTTGAAGTCAAGGTTCCGCAGCTTTCCGAATCCGTCACCGAAGCGACGATGCTGCCGTGGAAAAAGAAAGCGGGCGACCCCGTGACGCAGGACGAGATTCTCGTCGAGCTGGAAACCGACAAGGTCGTGCTCGAAGTGCCCGCGCCCGCATCGGGCGTGCTGGCGGAAGTGCTCAAGCAGCAAGGCGATATCGTCCACGCCGACGAACTGCTCGCCGCCATCGACACCGAGGCGAAAGCCGCCGCGCCGTCAGCGGCCGCGCCCGCGCCCGCGCCGGCACCCGCGCCTGCGCCTGCCACAGCATCTGAAAAGCCCGCCGCTGCTCCGGCGCAACAGGCGAGCCCGACAGACTCTGCGGATAACAAAGCCGACTTCGACGTGATCGTGATCGGCGCTGGCCCCGGCGGATACATCGCCGCGATCCGCGCCGCGCAACTCGGCATGTCGGTCGCGTGCGTCGAGGAATGGATCAACCCGGCCGGCAAGCCCAAGCTCGGCGGCACGTGCCTGAACGTCGGCTGCATTCCGTCGAAGGCGCTGCTCGCGTCGTCCGAAGCGTTCGAGAACGCGAAGCTGCATTTCGGAGATCACGGCATCTCGATGGACAACCTGAACGTCGACATCAAGAAGATGGTCGGACGCAAGGAAGCCATCGTCGAGAAGATCACGGGCGGTGTCGAATTCCTGTTTCGCAAGAACAAGATCACGTGGCTCAAAGGTCACGGCAAGCTCGCGGGCAAGGCGGGCGGCGCGTTTCGCATTGAAGTGGGCGGCGGCGGCCAGGACGGGACGCATACCGCGAAGCATGTGATCATCGCGACGGGTTCGAAAGCGCGGCATCTGCCGAACGTGCCCGTGGACAACCGCATCGTGTCCGACAACGAAGGCGCGCTCGCCTTCGACTCCGCGCCGAAGAAGCTCGCCGTGATCGGCGCGGGCGTGATCGGCCTGGAACTCGGTTCGGTGTGGCGCAGGCTCGGCGCGGAAGTGACGATTCTCGAAGCGCTGCCCGAATTCCTCGCCTCGACCGACACGGCGATCCAGAAAGAAGCCGCCAAGCTCTTCAAGAAGCAAGGACTAACCATTCACCTCGGCGTGAAGATCGAAAACGTGAAGTCGTCGGATGCGGGCGTTTCCGTCTCCTATACCGACAAAGACGGCGCCGCGCAGACGCTCGACGCGGACCGCCTGATCGTGTCCATCGGCCGCGTGCCGAACACCGACAACCTCGGGCTCGATTCCATCGGCCTCGCGACGGACCAGCGCGGCTTCATTCCCGTCGACGGCCATTGTGCGACGACGGTCCCGAACGTCTACGCCATCGGCGATGTCGTGCGCGGCCCGATGCTCGCGCACAAGGCCGAGGACGAAGGCGTGCTGGTAGCCGAGATCATCGACGGACAGAAGCCGCATATCGACTACAACTGCATTCCGTGGGTGATCTACACGCACCCGGAAATCGCGTGGGTCGGGCAGACCGAACAGGCGCTCAAGGCGGAAGGCCGCGAGTACCGCACCGGCCAGTTCCCGATGATGGCGAACGGCCGCGCGCTCGGCATCGGCGAGACGGACGGCTTCATCAAGATGATCGCCGATGCGAAGACCGACGAGATTCTCGGCGTGCACATCGTCTCGGCGAACGCGTCGGATCTGATCGCCGAAGCGGTCGTGGCGATGGAGTTCAAGGCGGCGTCGGAGGATATCGGCATCATTTCGCATCCGCATCCATCGCTCTCGGAAGTGATGCGCGAGGCGGCGCTCGCGGTGAACAAGCGCGCGCTCAATATCTGACTGAGCGGCGAAGCTGCGTTCGCGTTGCACGTTCGCTGAACGGTGGCGCGAACCGCCATACAATCATCGCGCGGCGGCCGTGTCGATCACGGCGCGCCGTGCATCGTCCGATGTTCCATGAAAATCAAACTGGAGAGGATATGAACGTAACGCTTGCCAAGAAGCTTGCCGTCTCGATGATCGTGGCCGCCTTCGGCGTGTCCGTCGCGGCCGTGTCGTATGCGCAGGACAACAGCAGCACGACCGATGCCGCGCCTTCGACCAAAGCCCAGCGCAAGGCCGCGCGCAAGGAAGCGCGCGCGAAGAAGAACGCCGAGCTGAAGAAGCTCGAAAGCGCGGGATACAACCCGGCGCAGCGCGACGACGCGTCGTATCCGCAGGACATTCAGAAGGCGCAGAAGAAGGCCGGCATCGGCCAGTGATGTCGTAGCGGGACGTGCGCCGCGTTGGACGCGGCGTGCTCAGTTGTTTCATTGCATCTTTTGTCTTCGCTCCGTTTGGGGCGCTCGCCGCAGCAATGCATGCCGAGCAAAACGCTGCTCCTCTTTTGGACTATGCAGATTGCTTAGAGGTCCACATTAAACATCAACGCCGTAGCGTTGCGGGCGTTCAGATGCCATCGCTCGCCTTCGTGCCGATAGTCGAAGCGTTGATGAATAAGCCGCTCGGACCATTGAACCGATGCCGCGCCGGCTCGACCAGGATTGCGTGCTGCCTCCCCAACGAGATGCGTTGGCCGGTCGCGCGTAGCCGTGTTTCTCAATGCGGGCGAAGACTCGAATGCCCTCACCTTCTCGCTGGAAGTGCTCGATGTGCTGACGTCGAAGAGTCGTGCACACGCACGTCGTCGCCGGCGCGGGCACGAGCGGCTGCGTCCGCGCGAGCGTCGTGGGCGCGATGCAACGCGGCATCATTCCGTTGGTGCTGTCGGATTGCGTCCGCGATCGTGCGCTCGCTGCTCACGCATGCGCGCTAAGAGCGTGCAGGCTCAGTCGCTTGCCGCCTGCGTCGGCTGCGCGACGCAGGTGAACGTCACCGTCGAGGTCTGCTCTTCGAGGGATCGCACGCCGCTCGTCGATTCTGATCTGACGAGGACGCGCTGTGAGCGCTGCTTGCAATAGTCGTCGGCGGCGTCCATCGCCCGGTTACGCGCCGTGACCCATGACATGCGCGTGCCGGTGGCCTTGCCCGTGACGGTGAAGACGTTGGGCTGCGGGCCGGCGGTGACGGCGGTGGTCGTACCGCAGGCCGCGAGCGCCATGCACAAGCCCGCGCTGAGCGCCGCTGCAACGCGCCCGGCGAATGATTGGTGGGATGAATGAGGCATACGCGTCGTGTCGTGATCTCGATGAGGCACGCATGGTAACGCCGTACGCCGAATCCTTCACGGATCAGACGATTGAAACGATCACGCGGCACAGCAGCCGCCCTTCGTCATCGCTCAAGACTCGCTGATGCGATCCAGCAGCCGTTGCAGCCGCGCGTGCTGGCACGGCGCGAGACCCGGCGTCGACAGCGCCTGATCGACGCGCGAGCGCCAGTAAGTCTTAGAAAAGAGCGAGTTCGCGCCATCCAGATTCAGCACCTGTTCGAGATGCGCGATAGCCGCGTCGAGATGATTCACGTTATAGGGACGTGTGCCCTGGCGGATGTCTTCCATTGGCGAGATGCGGCCGCGCGTCGTGGAACGCCCGGCGTTCGAGGGGGACAAACGAGGCGCACGCGAAGCGCCTGCTTCACGCCGCCGTGAACGATGAACGAGGAATGCGTGATCGCGCGAAGGCGATCAATGCATGTGCTGGCCGCCGTTGATCGCGATGTTCGCGCCAGTCACGAAGCCCGCATCGTCCGAACACAGGAAAGCGACGAGCGCCGCCACTTCCTCGGGCTTGCCGAGACGGCCCGCCGGAATCTGCGGCAGAATTTTGGACTCCAGAATGTCCTGCGGAATGGCTGTCACCATCTTGGTGGCGAGATAGCCCGGCGAGATGGTGTTGACGGTCACGCCCTTCTTGGCCACTTCCAGCGCGAGCGACTTCGTGAAGCCGTGCATGCCCGCTTTCGCCGCCGCGTAGTTGGTCTGCCCGATCTGCCCTTTCGAGCCATTCACCGACGAGATATTGATGATGCGGCCCCAGCCGCGCGTGACCATCTCCTCGCAGACGGGCTTCGTCATGTTGAACACGGAATCGAGGTTCGTGCGCAGAACGGCGTCCCAGTTCACCTTCGTCATCTTCTTGAAGGTGGTGTCCTGCGTGATGCCCGCGTTGTTCACGAGAATGCTGATGGGCCCGACTTCGCGCTGAATTTTCGCGATGCAGTGCTGGCTTGCGTCGTAGTCGGAGACGTCGACGGGATACGCGCGAAACTTGCGACCCTGCCGATCCATGCTGGCGAGCCAGTCGGAGACGATCGTGTTGCCCGGTGAATGCGTGACGACGACGGCATAGCCCGCGTCGTTCAGCTTGATGCTGATAGCTTCACCGAGGCCGCCCATGCCGCCCGTTACCACTGCAATACGCTTAGTCATGCTAATAGTCCTCTCAGGTTCTATGGTGCTCGAATGCCTCCCGGGGGCGCGCTTGTAGTGTAGGTGTGGTGCGCGGAGCCGGGATGTGTTGCCCGTCGATGCCCGTCGATACCAACTCTGCGGGCGATGTACGTTACAGCCGCTCGACCGCCAGCGCGACGCCCATGCCGCCGCCGATGCACAGCGACGCCAGGCCCTTCTTCGCATCGCGCTTCTGCATTTCATGCAGCAGCGTGACCAGAATGCGGCAGCCCGATGCGCCGATCGGATGCCCGATCGCGATCGCCCCGCCGTTCACGTTGATCTTTTCCTGATCCCAGCCCATCTGCTTGTGCACCGCGAGCGCCTGCGCGGCGAACGCTTCATTGATCTCCATCAGGTCGAGATCGTCGATGCTCCAGCCCGCGCGTTCCAGACAGCGCTTCGATGCCGGCACCGGACCCATGCCCATGATCTTCGGATCGACGCCCGCGCTCGCGTACGCCTTGATGCGCGCGAGCGGCGTGAGACCCAGCGCTTCGGCCTTCTTCGCCGACATCACGACCACCGCCGCCGCGCCGTCATTGATGCCCGATGCGTTGGCCGCCGTCACCGTGCCTTCTTTCGAGAACGCGGGCTTCAGTCCCGCGAGCGATTCGGCCGTGACGCCGTGGCGCACGAATTCATCGGTGGCGAACTGGATGGGCTCGCCTTTGCGCTGCGGAATGGACACCGGCACGATTTCGTCGTTGAAGCGGCCGCTCTTCTGAGCAGCTTCCGCCTTGTTCTGCGAAAGCGCCGCGAACGCGTCCTGCGCTTCGCGCGTGATCCCGTATTCCTTCGCGACGTTCTCGGCCGTCGTGCCCATGTGGTAGTTGTTATAGACGTCCCATAGGCCATCGACGATCATCGAGTCGATCAGCTTCGCATCGCCCATCCGGAAGCCGTCGCGCGAGCCGGGCAGCACGTGCGGCGCGGCGCTCATGTTCTCCTGGCCGCCCGCGACGATGATCTCGGAATCGCCCGCGATGATCGCGTTGGCCGCGAGCATCACTGCCTTGAGTCCCGAGCCGCAAACTTTGTTGATCGTCATGCCGGGGACCATCTCCGGCAAGCCGGCCTTGATAACCGACTGGCGCGCGGGGTTCTGCCCCGAGCCCGCGGTCAGCACCTGACCCAGAATGACTTCGCTGATTTGCTCGGGCTTTAGACCCGCGCGTTCGAGCACCGCGCGAATCACCGTCGCGCCCAGTTCCGGCGCTGCGATCTTCGCAAGCGAGCCGCCGAATTTGCCGACCGCGGTGCGCGCGGCCGATACGATCACTACGTCATTCATCTTCAATCCTCGTTGAACAGCAGAACTCGTGAATCACGGTTTTCATGCGCTTCGTTCGCGCAATCAATCACGCGTTTTCGATGCAAACGACGGTGCCCATTTACATGGGCTTTTAATTAGACTCTCAGGTCGACAACGGCCTTCTCCCGATTGCGTCGATGCGCGGAAAATACGCAAACGCAAGTCCGCCGCATACAATGTTGCACGCGATAATCTCGTCCGGTCGGGGAAGTAAGTCAGGGCGTGCGCTTGTGCGCCGCACCAATCAGAAGTCATTCTAAACGCAAAAGATCGACAAAAGTTTTCATATTCCTAGGTGATAACCCTAGTTACGGTAAGATATTCCGCACCAAAGATGCGCGTAGTTTGCTCGAATGTCGAACGCCCGTGCAATAAATCTGCTGTTTAGCAGGGGAAATTGTGCGCTAGTCTGATGAAGCTTTGTGAAAGCTTTGGTCGCCCTCGCGGGCTGAAGCTCAGTCGGCAGGCGCGTACAGCGCCAGCCGTTCCTTCAGGCATCGGACCACTTCAATGCCACCTTTCATTATCTGCTTAGTATTAGCGCATTTTGTCCAAGTCAAACAGCCAACATGTAACGTCGTTATGACGTGTCGATGTATCGCGGCGATTTGCCGCTACTGGCTTAAATCGCCAATACCAGTTTGATACCTTTGGCTCGCGAACAACACGCCATCATTCTCGTATTGGTTACTCGTTCTTCTTTAGTCAATACGACGTCGCGATGATCGACTTCACCGTCGAGCACGCGAATCTCGCACGAACCGCATAGTCCTTCTTCGCAATCGCTTTGAATATCGATATTCGCGCGCCTAAGCGTGGCGAGAAGCGTCTGATCGGGCGGAACGGTCAACGTCAGACCCGAATCCCGCAGTTCGACTTCGAATGCGTGCTCACTGGACGGGTCCAGCGCGCCCAGCGTGGATTCGAAATGTTCGATCTTCAACGCGCCTTCGGGCCACCGGGCGCTTGCGGTCGAAAGCGCGTCCATCATGCGCGCCGGGCCGCAAGCATAGACTTGCGTGCCCGCCTCGATGCGAAGCGCCGTGAAGTCGTTGCGCGCGCCCTCCTCCGACATGTACACGCGCAGCCGTTCGCCATGCAGCGCGCGCAGGTCGTCGAGAAAAGCCATCGACGCGCGGCTGCGGCCGCTGTAGTGAATCTCATAGTCGATGCCGTGCTCGCGCGCGTGACGCGCCATCGCGCTGATCGGCGTGATGCCGATGCCGCCGGCAATCAGCACGAGCCTGCGCGCAGCAGGATCGAGCCGGAAGTGATTGCGCGGCCCGCGAATGCGCCAGTGCGCGCCCGGCTTCACGTTGTCGTGTACCCATGCCGAGCCGCCGCGGCTCGCGGTCTCGCGCAACACGGCGATCTCGTAGGCGGCCGGATCGGCCGGATCGCCGCAGAGCGAATACTGCCGTGAGAGGCCGCTGTCGCCGCAGATGACGTCGATATGCGAGCCCGGCGTCCAGCGCGGCAGCGCGCGGCCGTCGGCGCCTACGAGACGCACGCGCGCGATGCGATCCGCGCACATCGACACCGACTCGACGATCACCGCGCGGCTCACCGCATGCGACGACGGCTCGCCGATGCGCACCGTCGCGCGCGGCTCGCGCACCGACGGATTCGTGCGCTCGGGGTTCAGCGCGGGGTCCCATTCGACGTAGAGATGCTCGGGCCCGCGAAACGACGTGTTCGGCACGTACGTGAAGCGCTGCTCGGCGAGGCGCATGTGCGGCAGGCGGCGCGTCAGTTCGTCGAGAAAAATCTGCATCTCCATGCGCGCGAGATTCTTGCCCATGCACTGATGTGCGCCGTAGCCGAACGTCAGCTGATCGCTGGCATTTTCTCGGCGGATGTCGAAGAGATCGGCGTCCGCGAATTGATGCGAGTCATGGTTGGCGGATGACGTCACGATCAACAGCTTCGCGCCCGCCGGAATGTCGATGCCGCCGATTTTCACGTCGCGCGTCGCGAGCCGCCGCCACGCCGCGACCGATCCGTTGTGCCGCAGGCATTCTTCGACCGCGTTCGGAATCAGGCTCGGGTCTTCGCAGATGTCGCGCCACGCCTGGCCGTGTTGCAGCAGCAGCTTGATCGCGTTGGCGGCCGCGTTGGCCGTGGTCTCGTGCGCCGCGACGATGCCGGCCATCATCATCGAATGCAGGTACGAGTCCGTAACCACGTCGGGCAGTGTCTGCTGCTTGCGAATGCCGTACTGCATCCAGCCGGGGCCGGACGGGTCCTCGCGCATCTTGTCGAGCACCTTGCCCGCGTACTGCCAGAACTTGCCGACCGCGTGCGCGACCGCGACCTGCTCCTCCGGCTTCGGGCGGCCCCACGTATTCACCGTATGCGCGATGGAGTATTCGCGCAGCGTGTCCATGTCCTCCTCGGGCACACCGAGAAAGTGCAGCGCGACGGTCAGCGGCACTTCCCACAGCATCTGATCGACGAGATCGGCGCGGCCATCGTCGATGAAACGATCGACATATTCGCGCGTGAGTGCGCGCACCATCGGCTCGTGATGCGCGAGCGCCTCGGGCGTGAACGGGTCCATCAGCGCGCGACGGCGCGGCATGTGCGCAGGTTCGTCCTCGTTGACGAGCGTGCGGTTGAGCGCGAAACCGTACGACGCGAGCACCGCGTTCGCTTCCGGCCCGGTCGGCGTGATCTTTTCCAGCGCGATCGACGGGCTGAACGTGAGGTTGTCGCGAAAGATCGCCTTGATGTCGTCGTAGCGCGTGACGACCCAGTAACCGAGCTTCGGGCTGTAGAACACCGGCTCCTCTTCGCGCGCCCAGCGCACGTACTCGGGCGGGTCTTGCTGATAGCCGTCGCTGAACGGATCGAAATCCGCGGCGCGCGCGCTCACCGGGCAGCCGTTCGGCGCGGTCGAATGGAAAGGGCATTGCGTCGCGGGTGTCGTCCCGGTTGTCGCGGTGTTTGCGTCGGTCATCGGGTTCGTCTCCTCATTTATATATGTATGTGTCAGACCGGCTTTCCTTCGCTCGATGCCCAGTTGCGCATCAGCGTGTTGCTCGGCAACGTCTCGTCGATCATCTTCCGCGCCGTTTCGCGACCGGCGACAGGCAAGCCGGTCGGATCGAGCACGCCGATCTGCACCAGCACCGACGCCTGATCCCAGTAGATGTGTTCGTTATAGAGCTTGTCGCCGCGAAAGCGGACCACCGCGAGCATCGGCACTTCGAAATAGCGGCCCGTGGGCGCGAGGCCCGGCAGCAGCCAGTCGATCTCGCGGTCATGCGTCGCGCAAAACACGAATTCGTCGACGATCCGGTCCGCGCCGATCGTGCGCGAGACCGGGATCAGCTTTGTGTCGGCCGGATTCGAATGGACGAAGTGGTATCGGTAGAAGCGTTTGAGCTCGTCGTATCCGACGCCGCCCGTCATCGTCGGCACATGATTGACGTACGGCTCGGCGACCATGGTCGGCATGACGGCGTCGACGTCGCGCGTCGCGAATTCGAAGTAGCAGTGCTGTTCCCACAGGCGGTCGAGGTCGTAGACCGGACCGAGCACCTCGCGCAGCAAGCCGAGCGTGCGCGAGTACGCCATCAGCGCGGCAGGTTTGTCGTACGGCGAGTCGGCGGATGCGGCGGGCACGGCGAAACCGGACGCGCAGCCGCTATATATATAGCGCTGTATCTGTGGCTTGCCGGCGAAGGCGTCGCTGGCTTGCGTTCCCGTGAAATGGAAGACCATCGGGCAGCGGATGGTGCGCAGGTCGTCGAGGCAGGCGGCGAGGTCGTCGGGATAGTAAGCGACCGCGCAGTCGATGTCCGCGTTCGCCGCGGCCTGCACCGCTAGCCGTCCGCCTGCGCCGAAGCCGACCGCGCCCACTTTGCCAGCATGTTCCGGCAGCGCGCGCAGGGCTTCGATGATTGCCGCCAGGTTTTCCATCGACACGCCGCCCCGCAGCTCGCGCCCCGCCAAGTCGGGCGCCAGCACGACATAGCCCTCTTCGGCGAAACGGTCGGCGGTCGATTGCGCGAAGTCGTCGAGGCCTGCGGCATCGTGCAACAGCAGCAGTCCCGGTCCCGAGCCTTGCGCCGGGCGCGTCACGTACGCGCGAATCGGGCCGCCTTCGCGGGCGGCGATGTCGATGAAAGTCCCAGCCATGTCAGGCGTCTCCGGAGTCGTCGGTCAGGAAAGCAGCGTATCGGCAAGCAGCTTCACATTCAACACGACAATCACGCCGGCGACCAGCCACGCGAGCGCCGCCAGCCATCGACCGATGACGAAGACGCCCATTTTCTGGCGGTCGGACACGAAGCGCACGAGCGGCACGACGGCGAACGGCAGCTGCATCGACAGGATCACTTGGCTCAAAACGAGGAGTTGGCCGGTGGCTTTTTCGCCGTAGATCGCGGTGACGGCGATCACGGGCGTAATGGCGATCGATCGCGTCAGGAGGCGGCGCGCCCAGTTCGGCAGGCGCAGCTGGAGGAAGCCTTCCATCACGATTTGCCCGGCGAGCGTGGCCGTGACCGTCGAATTCAGACCGGAGGCGAGCAGCGCGACCGCGAACAAGGTCGACGCGATGCCGAGACCGAGCAGCGGCGACAGGAGATGGAACGCGTCGGCGATTTCCGCCACCTGATCGTGACCGCTGCTATGAAAGACGGCCGCCGCCACGACGAGGATTGCGGCGTTGATGAACAGCGCGAGCGTCAGCGCGAGGGTGCTGTCGATCGTCGCCCAGCGGATGGCGTCGCGGCGCGCATCTACCGAAGCGCCATAGGCGCGCGTCTGCACGACCGAAGAATGCAGATACAGGTTGTGCGGCATGACCGTCGCGCCGAGAATGCCGATCGCGAGGTACAGCATCTCGCGGTTCGCGACGATTTGCGGGGACGGCACGAAGCCGCGCAGCACCTGCGCGACCGGCGGCGCCGCCGCGGCGATCTGCAACGCAAAGCAGACCGCGATGACGGCCAGCAGCGCGATGACGAATGCTTCGAGGAAACGGAAGCCTCTGTTGACGAGGAGCAGCAGTAGAAAGGCGTCGAGCGCGGTGATCAGCGCGCCCAGCACGAGCGGGATGTCGAACAGCAGCTTTAGCGCGATGGCGGTGCCGATGACTTCGGCGAGATCGCACGCGATGATCGCCATTTCGCACGCTAACCACAGCGCCAGATTGACTGGCCGCGAGTAATGGTCGCGGCATGCCTGCGCGAGGTCGCGGCCCGTCGCGACGCCGAGCCGGACGGCCAGTGCCTGCAGCAGGATCGCCATGAGGTTCGACAAGAGGATGACCGCGAGCAACGTGTAGCCGAAGCGCGATCCGCCTGCGATATCTGTCGCCCAGTTGCCGGGATCCATGTAGCCGACCGAGATCATGTAGCCGGGTCCTGCGAACGCAAGGAGTCGCCGAAACCAACTGCCGCCGACCGGCACTCGCACCGACGCGTGGACCTCCGGCAAGCTCGGGCGCACATCGTCCGGTCGAGCATCTTTGTCCGCGGGGCGAGGGTCGCGCATGGGCACGGGCCTCCGTAAGGCGCTTGTCAGTGGACGAATATGCGCCGGGCGTCATAAAGATACAAGCCTTGGGGCAGCTGTTTGCGTCGAGTATTGATAATCTTACTTATCAGATGTAGCGATTTTCGTTGTCAAATTCGGACTGAGTTGATAACCTCGCGCCAAATGGTTGATTTCAAAAAAGAACCTTCTTCCGCTCAAGCTGATTTGCAGGACGGCGCCGCAACGCGACGGCTCACGCGTCAACACTTTGCCCTGTATCGCGGCTATCTCGACGGCGTGTCGGAGGCGCAACTTCATGCATCGTATGGCGACTCGGGCAGCGACGTGCGCAGCACGCGCCGGCTCATCGCTGCTTTGCGCGACACGCTGTCTGTGCTGGCGCGTCGCGCGCACGATACCGAAGCGGCGCATCTTCTCCGATTGCGCCCGGGAAGCATTCCGTCGACGCCCGCCGAACTTGCCGGAAACGCGCCTACGCTCGAGACATTCCGTGAACGCGTCGATCCTGAGGGTGTATTCGGCGAAGCGGAATTGCTGGCGTTGTATCGGGAGTCGTTCCCGGCGGACGCCTCGCCGACTGTCGATAGGCGAACCGCGCGAAACATGCGCCTGCGTCGGCGCCAGGCGGACGCGCTCGCGCGAATGGAAGCGACGCTGGTCCACGATCCGCGGCCTGACCATCCGATCGACGGTTGGTTCGAGCCGGCAGTCGCGGCGCGGCTCACCGCCGCGGGAATTGAGACGATCTCGGATTTGATCGCGTTGGTCGAGCGCCGCCGGCATCGCTGGTACACCGCAGTGCCGCGACTCGGTCCCAAGGGCGCGCAGCGCATCGTCGACTGGCTGCAACTGCACTCGGACGCGCTCGGCCACAGGCTTTCGCCGTTGGCGCTGGTGCCGCGGCGACAGTGGACGCCGGCGGTGCCCGAGCGTCCCATTGCGAACGGTGACGCGGTTGCTATCGCGCCGCTCGAAGCGATTCGCGTCCCTGCCCCGCTCGACGGCTCGGACGGGACGAATCGGGCTCGAGGCTCAAACTGCCTTCTTCGCACCGATATCGAGGCGATTAACGCGTGGCTCGACGCGCGTTCTGCAAGCGACCACACGCGGCGGGCTTATCGGCGGGAGGCTGAACGGCTGCTGCTGTGGGCATTGGTCGAAAAGAGGAAGCCGCTGTCGTCACTGACTTCGCCGGATTGCAGCGAGTATGTTCATACTTTTCTTCTGAATCCGAGTCCCGGGCGTTGGGTCGCGAAAGGCCGCGTCGAGCGGTGCCTCGCCGCATGGCGGCCGTTCGCCGGTCCGTTGTCCGATCGCAGCCGGGAGACAGCGCGCTCAATATTGAACGCGATGTGCGAATGGCTCGTCGGGATCTGTTACTTAGCGACGAATCCGTTCAGCGGAATGGACCGGGCAGCGACGCCGCCCATTTTCGATGCACAGACGCGGTCGCTCGACTTCGGGCAGTGGAAGCTCGTTTTCGACGCCGTGACCCGGCGTAAGTACACCTTTGTGGAGCATCGCGACCGCCTCGCGCTGCTGCTCGCGTACGCCACAGGCCTGCGCCGCGCCGAATTGGCGCATGCGACGACCGACATGCTGTCAGTCGGGCGCCTTCGGGGCGTCGACGCGCCGGTTTGGCGGTTGAGCGTCGGCGATGCGTCGCGACGGAGCGCAGCTCGATCCGTGTTGCTGCCGCCCATCGTGGTCGAGGCGCTGGAAGAAAACCTGACCATGCGCGGGCTTCCCAGCGTGCTGGACTGCCCGGAACGCACGCCGCTGCTCGCGCAGGCGCGAAACGGCGGGTCGATCACGCCCGACGGTATTGGCAAGTTGTTCAGGGCGATTTTCGCGAACGCCGCCGCTGCAGCGGAAAAAAAGGTCCCTGGCTCCGGGCGGCTCCTCTCGCTCGCGAGCACGCATTGGTTGCGGCACACGCACTCGGCCCACGCGCTGGCGCACGGGGCGGACATCGTCGAGATCGGCAGGGGCCTCGGGCATGCAAGCTCTTCGACCACATCGGTTTACTTGCAGGGCGATAGTTCGCGGCGTTTACTTGGCGTCGAACGACTTCTAAGAGAGACTTTCGCGCTCGGACAGTCATCAGAATCCGCTTAACGCAACGTTGCGGCCGCTGGGAACGTTGTAAAAATGCCTGAGAGCGCGGGAAAACGACTTCAGAGTTTACTTGAGGTTTACCGGTTGGGCGTTTATTCTTCGGTTTGCAGCATGTTTTCCACAAACCGAAGAATTATTTGCTTACCCAGGCCCGCCAGTGACTGCGAACTCCATGTTAAGCGCCCGGCTTCCCGAAGTCGATCAATCCGTTTCCATCGAAACGCTGCTGGGGGTGGCCGCTCAAGCCACTGACATCCTCAACCAGATCCGCGACGCGATGCTGGAGCCGTACCCGCGCAAGAGCGCGCCCACTTTCACGAGCGCGCAGGTTGCGTCGCTGTGCGGCATCGACAAGCAACGGTTTCAGTATTTGACGACCAAGGGCGAACTGCCGGCAGGAACGTCGAAGGGTGCGGGACGAAGCAAAGAGTTCACGCTGGAAGAAACACTCACCTGGATACGGGCGACAAAAGAGCGCGTCAGGCGGCCCGAGGGTAAGCGCGGGCGGATCGTGACGGTGGCGAACTTCAAGGGCGGCGTCGCGAAAACGACGACCGCCGTCTCGGCCGCGCAGGCGCTGACGCTTCTCGGCCGACGCGTGCTGGTAATCGACTGCGACCCGCAAGGCACCACGACGCAACTGTGCGGTTGGGCGCCCGACGCTGAGATCTCCGACGACCAGACGCTCTTGCCGCTCATCTATGGCGACCAGGAGACACTGCGCTACGCCGTGCAGCAGACGTATTGGCACAACCTAGATCTGATTCCGGCTTCCTCGTCGCTTTTCGACGCCGAATTCGAGATACCCGCGAAGGTCCTCAACGACAGCACGTTCGAGTTCTGGGAGATCGTTCGCAAGGGCTTGCTGCCCTTGACGGACGACTATGACGCGATCGTCATCGACACGCCGCCCGCGCTCAGCTATCTAACTATCAATGCGCTGCTCGCGTCCGACGCCATTCTGCTCCCCTGCCCGCCCGAAGCTCTCGACTTCGCGAGTTCGACTCAGTTCTGGCATCTATTCGCGGACATCGCGAAGAAGCTTCCGGGCGTGCTCGAGCAGAAGCGCTTCGACTTCGTGAACGTGATCTTGACTAAAGCCAAGTCGGACGATGTGTCTCGCGTGGTGCGGGGCTGGTTGCAAAAAGCCTACGGCGATCGCGTCCTGCCGTTCGAGATCCCCGAGTCCACTGTGCCGAAGGGAGCATCCGCCCAACTCTCTACCGTCTACGACTTGTCAAAACCGGATGGAAGCACGGCCGCATACAACCGGTTCAAAGAGCCGCTCGACCGGCTCGCAGAGCATCTCGACGCGCAATTCGTCCGCGCGTGGAACCAGAAGGAGGAATAAATGGGGATTGGGGATAGGCTCCTCGCGAAGACTGCAAACGTCGGCAGCAAGCCGACTGACACGTCTCAACGACCCGCGAACACCGAGCCGCGGACCTCGCCCGGAAGATTGATGGATGCGCAGCATCGCATCAACGCGGCGCAGGCTCGCATTAAGGAACTGGAATCGCAACTTGAAGAACGGGCGGCGCTTGAAGTGCCGCTCGACGCGCTCGTAGAAGTACCGGGACGTCGCCGAAAGCTCACGGCCGAGCAGTTTCAGGAACTGAAGACCAATCTCGCGCAGCACGCCCTCGCTACGCCGATTCTGGTTCGGTCCGTTTCAGACGGGCGGTACGAGATTGTGGCCGGACACAACCGGGTCGCCGCGTATCGCGAACTCGGACGCGGCACCATTCGCGCGAACGTTGCATCCATCGAGGAAGGCGAGATTGAGTTCGCCGCTTTCTTCTCGAACCTGCTATCGCCATCCCTTACGGACTTTGAAAAGTATTGGAACTTCAAACGGCTGCAGGAGTTGAGCGGACTGTCGCGCACTGAGATAGCCGAAAGCGCCGGACTGAGCAAAAGCCACGTAAGCCGCATTTTCTCGTTCGACGCCCTGCCGGACGCAGCGAAGGAAATATTGGCCGCAAAGCCTGAGCGCCTCGGGAGTAACGCTGCCCAGAAGCTCGCGGCGCTTGCGGAAGCCGGGAAAAGTGAGAAGGTGGTCGAAGCAGTGAAGCGCCTCGTCGACGATGAGAGCTTCACTCAGGACAAAGCGGTGGCACTCGTTGCTGAGAAGCCCAAGGTCGCGCAGCCTAGCGCGACAGTCGTGCGCGCAGGACGGCGGAAGGTATGCGAAGTAACGACTCGGAATGGAGTGGTAGGAGTCCGGTTCTTCGAGAAAGACGCCGGCGCTGCGAATGATTGGGGGCAGCGGATAGCGGATTTCATTAGCAAGTCGCTAAGCGAGACCGCCGAAGATGAGTGACCTACTAGGTACTCGTTAAAAATCAACGACTTAGAGTTTTGCAGTCAGGCAAGCGCTAACACTGCGCTGGAAACGTCCGAAAAGCATCAATTGGCCGAGGTAGCCATGTAACCGACACGCTGTATAAAGACAAAAGCCTTCGGCGCCAACCGAAGGCTTTTGAATTCGGGCTTAACTGCTGTTCGCCCGGTTCGCTTCCCGACGCCAATCGGGTCACGAGTGCACATCTCGAAGTTTAGCGGATCGCGATCGGCAGTCAAGCGTTTGTCCTCCATTTCTCGAAATGGACGCACTTGACATGCATATCGCGCAACTTTCCGTTGCAGGCGAGGTTGGTTCTCGTCCGCAAAATAGTGACCTGCTTCCTGCGCCAGAAGACCGACAGGCGCTAGACGAATACGCTTGTGACCGGTCGAATCTGCCCTGGATCATTTTCCGCGCAGCGCATCGCGCCAATCACCTGTCCGCCCTGCCTGCCCGCGCCCGCGCGGTGCTCGCCGCCCTTGCTCGGACTGTCGATGCTGCTCGCCCCTTCGCAGCCATATTCGCCCGACGTGAGCTCTTGACAGGGCGAGCCCTTCAATCCATGCGCACGTTCTATCGGAGCCTCGAAGACCTCCAATCAGCGGGATTCATCACGCGCCCTCCGCAAACGCGGTATCAAAGCGCCGGTCTGTTCGGTAGAGCCTATCTGCACCTGACACCTAAAGCGGCCGACTTGCTCGGTTTGACCGAGAAGCCCGCGATTGACAGTGGTTCTGCGCGCGAGTCAAACCAGGCGCCCGTGTACAACTCCGCGGGCGATTTCTTGACCGCACCGTCTGTCACCCTGGCAGACGGTGCTATATATAAGGATCTATCCCCTACTAATCAAAAGAGACAACCGGCCCGCCTCCCCGCCGATCTCAAACGCCTGCGGCTGCTGGGATTTCGTGAATTTCTAATCTTCAAACTCATGGGGGAGGCGCGACAACACGGAAAGCTTCTCTCCGACGTCGTAGAGACCACATGGGAGCATCTGAAGCGGGCAAAGCATCCGATCAACTACCTGCGCGCTCTGCTGAAGAAGCCGATCGATTACGCCTACCGAGTTCGCACTCTTCGCGCTGAGACGGAACAGCGACAGTCGCGCGAATCGCAAGACTTGCACATCGTGAACACCACTCGGGCGATCGCCGGCAAAACATTCGTAAGCCGCGACGGGCTCACGCGCTATGTCGTTTCCGCCGATGCCACGGAACTCACGGCGCATCACCGTGACGAGCCGCGTCCTCGCGTGCGAGTGGGATCTTGGGCCACCGATTTCGTGGCAGCGCTCGACGGTGGCCACATCTCGCCGGTATCGCACGAGGCGTTGAACGTCGAAGGCGTTAAGCGGCAGGAGGATTTCGACCACATCTGCGAGCACGAAGTCGACAAGCAAGCGCCGAGCAGCACGGAACACGTCACGGCCCTGAAACGACTCCTCAGGTTGAAAACAGTCGGTGCCGTCCCCAAATCGACATCGAGGCGGGAGTCGGAAAACCTGCGTGAACTCGTGATCTCACGACCCGCGCGGTGCGACATGTCGCATCAAGCAGACCTTTTGAAAAACCTGCTGCGTCGCAACAAACCCTGATATACTCTAAGGTTCCGCCTCTAGAGGCGATTGAAATACGCAAGCTGCGCGAACGCGGTTTGCGCGCTTTGCTCGATGCGATTCTCAGCAAGCCGTCCGTGATCGAAAGTGATTCGATATCCATGCGGGCCGTACGCTCGCTTCCGGGGACCTGTCATCGCCGAGCAAACCTGTCGAGGAGAAAGTATGGCAAGTTTTGATCGGGAAGATTCGGAGCTGGATATCGTCGCGCCGGCGCGCAAGTCGCCGGGCCGACGCGCAGGCAAAGCAAAGGGCCAGGCCGGCAACGTGCAGCCCGATGTCGTGATGACGGCGGAGCAGGATGAAGAGCGTCAGCGTCAAATGCGCGCGTTGATTCAGTTGGGCAAGGAGCGTGGCTATCTGACGCATGCCGAAATCAACGACCATCTGCCCGACAACTTCGCGCAGACGGCGGCGATGGAAACCATCGTCAGCACGTTTAACGACATGGGCGTGGCCGTCTACGAGCAAGCACCGGACGCCGAAACGCTTCTGTTGAGCGACAACGCGCCGACGGTGGTGACCGATGAACAGTCGGAAGAGGAAGCCGAAAACGCGCTTTCGACCGTCGACTCGGAATTCGGCCGCACGACCGACCCGGTTCGCATGTACATGCGGGAAATGGGCGCGACCGAACTGCTCACGCGCGCCGGGGAAATCGCTATCGCGAAGCGCATCGAAGACGGCTTGCACGAGATGATTCAGGCGATCGCCGCATGCCCGTCGACGGTGGCGAGCATTCTGGCGGACGCGGCGCAAGTCGAATCCGGCGAGCTCAAGATCGACGAACTCGTCGACGGTCTCAAGGAAGACGACGCAGCGGAAGAAGAAATTTCGGCCTCCGAAGTGACGGATTCGACGGACATCGATACGGACGCCGAAGAATCGGATAGCGACGAAGACGACGACGGCGACATCGAAGGTGGCGATGCCGGTGCATCGAACGAAGCGCGTTTGAAGCAACTGAAAGCGGACTGCCTCGAAATTTTCGCTCGCGTGCGCGAGTTGGCCGAACAAGCCAGTCATCCGAAAGGTTCGGGTGCCGCAGCAACGAAGGCGGTCGAACGCGCGCGCGCCGAGATTCAACGCGAGTTGGGATCGATCCGCTTTACGGCGAAGACCATCGACCGTCTGTGCGCGAACGTTCAGCAGCAAGTCGCGCAAGTACGCGAGATCGAACGTCGCATTCTGCAGATCGCCGTGGACCGCTGCGGCATGCCGCGCGAGAAGTTCGTCGAGTCGTTCCCGGGACATGAGACCGATCTCGAATGGACGGCGCGCACGGCCGCAAGCGCCAAGCAATACGGTGCATCGCTCGAGCGCAGTCTGCCGGCCATTCAGGCAGAGCAGCAAAAGCTCATCGACATCGAAGCCGCTGTCGCCATGCCGCTCAAGCAACTGAAGCAGATCAACCGTCAGATGACGGCTGCCGAGCTGAAGATGCGTCAGGCGAAGCGCGAGATGATCGAGGCGAACCTGCGTCTCGTGATTTCGATCGCGAAGAAGTACGTCAACCGCGGCATGCAGTTCCTGGATCTGATCCAGGAAGGCAACATCGGTCTGATGAAGGCGGTGGACAAGTTCGAATATCGCCGTGGCTGGAAGTTCTCGACGTACGCGACGTGGTGGGTTCGTCAGGCCGTGACGCGCTCGCTCGCCGATCAGGCGCGCACGATCCGCGTGCCGGTTCACATGATCGAAACGATCAACAAGCTAAACCGCATTTCGCGCGAGATTCTGCAGCAGACCGGCCAGGAAGCGCATCCGTCGGTGCTCGCCGAGCGCATGGAAATGCCCGAGGAGAAGATACGCGGGATTCTCAAGATCGCGAAGCAGCCGGTATCGTTGGAAACGCCGGTCGGTGAGGACGCCGATGCAACGCTTGGCGACATGATCGAAGACCAGGGCGCCGCGTCGCCGGCGGATGCCGCCGTGCACGCGAACATGCGTGCCGCCATAGACGATGCGCTCAACGCGCTGTCGCCGCGCGAAGCAAAGGTGCTGCGCATGCGCTTTGGTATCGACACGGCGTCGGACTACACCCTCGAAGAACTCGGCAAGCAGTTCGATGTGACGCGCGAGCGTATTCGCCAGATCGAAAGCAAGGCGATGCGCAAGCTCATGCATCCGAGCCGCGCGGACAAGCTGCGTCCGTTCCTGGATCGCTAAGCCCGAGCGCAGTAGTACGAGCAGGGCCGCAACGCGTGCCGTCCAGTGGACGGCACGCGTTTTTTTTCGCCTGCGCCGCTCAGCCGCGCGTCGTGCCCTTCGGCGCCGATGCCGCCGCGCACGCCTGCAGCGCGATGATCGCCTTCCGCGCGAGCGTCACCGTCTCTTCGCAAGCGTGGACGTTGGCGAAGATCGAGCATCCGCCGCCCGCGTCTATCTTCGATACCGCTCGGCGCACGCGCTCCAGCGCCGACTGCGGCGAGCCGCTGTCCTTCACGATGGCGGCGACGTCGAATGCGCTGCCGCCATCTGTTTCGACGTAACCGGGGCATTGACCGACCGCCTGCGCGTGCGCGCCCGCGCATGCGGACCCGACGAGCGCAGCGGCGGCCAGCGTTCGCGCGCTGCGCCTACGGAGATCAAAGAAGGAAGGAGTGTTCATGGCGTCCCAGTCCAACGAAGCATCGCATCGAGACATGGCGCGCCGGGCTCATCCATAGCGGTCGCAAAGCACCGCGTTGTCCACAGTTTCCGTGCACAAGCGTGTGGATATCCTGAGCATCGCCGAGCCAACGCGTTGATGCGAAACGTGTTTCGCCCGTCGTGCGAAATGCGCGCGTTAAACGCCTATTGTGGACCGGTTGCAAAAAGCGCGTTCACTCTCGTATCTTTTGAACGGCTCGCTCACGACAACGCAGTATCGTTGTCCACAGTTTCAGTGATCAACCATGTGGATATCCTGAGCATCGAGCAGCTAAGCGCTTGATGCTTCACGCATTTCCTCAGACGTCGCGCAATCATGCGTCGCGCGACGGTCTCAGTGCATCGACGGTCTTCGCGTCACCCGCGCTTCGGAATGTCGAGCCCGCGTTGCACCGCCGGCCGTGCGACGAACGCATCGAGCGCGCGCTGCACATGCGCGTAGGCGTCGAACTGAACGAGATCGCGCGCCTCATAGAAGCCGACCAGATTGCGCACCCACGGAAACACCGCGATATCCGCGACGCTGTAGTCGTCGCCCATGATCCACTCGCGGCCAGCGAGCCGCGCGTCGAGCACGCCGAGCAGACGCTTGCTCTCCGCCACGTAGCGATCGCGCGGCCGCTTGTCCTCGTAGTCCTTGCCCGCGAATTTGTGGAAGAAGCCTAGCTGGCCGAACATCGGACCGATGCCGCCCATCTGGAACATGAGCCATTGGATCGCTTCGTAACGCCGCGCCGAGTCTTCGGGCAGCAACTGGCCGGACTTGTCGGCGAGATAGATGAGAATCGCGCCCGACTCGAACAGCGCGAGCGGCTCACCGCCGGGGCCGTTCGGGTCGATGATCGCTGGAATCTTGTTGTTCGGATTCAACGACAGGAATTCCGCCGACATCTGATCGTTCGTATCGAAGCGCACCAGATGCGGCTCGTAGGGCAGGGCGGTTTCTTCAAGCATGATCGACACTTTGACGCCATTCGGCGTGGGCAGCGAGTAAAGCTGGATACGGTCGGGGTGCTGCGCGGGCCATTTGCGGGTGATCGGAAAGTCGGAGAGCGCGGGCATGGCGGGTCCTGTTCGATGGGAATCGCTCAATATAGCGAGTTCGCCCACTCGACGCACATCACGCGAATCACGTTCTCCATGCCGCCGCAACGTTCACCGTGCCGCATTCCGCGAAACCTGGCTCAGAAATTGCGACTTCCGCGACAAAACCGGCGCCGACAGCCGGAACCTCAACGACCAGACTCCTCAACCGCTGCCTTGCCGCTGCCATGAAAACCGTTCCTCTCGCAACGCTTACCGCGCTCGCCGCTGTGGCTGGGGGATTGCTGCCCAGCGTGTCGCAGGCTTACCCGCTCGAACAACAGCTCGACTGCAAGTCGAGCGCGCATCGCTTCATCGCGCCGCTGCGCGACGAGCAGTACATCGACGCCAGCCCAATGCGCGTCGAAGCGAACTCGGTCAACGCTTTCCGGCCGACGCACGGCAGCGATCTCACCGCGTACGGCTTTCGCGTCTACGCCGTGCTCGGCTACGAACAAGGCGACGCGCTTTTCAAGCAGGGCAAGGGCGAGCCGATCAACGATTCGGCGTACGGCGTCGTCGTGGTCGGATCGAAGGAGTCGGTCGAGGCGCGCGTGCGCGATGCAGGCAGCACGGCCGTGGTGCACGAAGTCGTACCGATGCTGATGACCGCCATCTTCTGCAACGGCAGCCCCATGCGCAACACGGCCGGCACGGTCGCGACCGACGCGACGAGCAGTCATTGAAACGGCGTTGCAAGGCATTTCGCCGATAATGTTCGCCTGATCGACGACGCGCGCACTGTCGCGCGCCACCCAACACTTCCACACATGGAACCGGAGAACGACGCTCGCGCGCCCACTCCGGTCGACAGGAGAACGGAGACATGCCTGAAGCAGCCAACAAGAATTCGAAGATCGCGGTTGTGACCGGAGCGGGAAGCGGCATCGGACGCGCGGCGGCGCTCGCGCTGCTAGGCGATGGCTGGTCGGTGGTGCTGGCGGGCCGCCGCGGCGCGCCGCTGGAGGCGGTTATCGCCGAATCCGGCGCCGGCGAACGCGGTCTGGCCGTCCCGACCGACGTGGCCGATCCGCAATCGGTCGAGCGGCTCTTTCAGGCGGCGGTGGAGCGCTTCGGACGCGTCGATTTGCTGTTCAACAACGCGGGCGTGAGCAATCCGCCCGGTCCGTTCGAGGACTGGACGCCGGAGCAGTGGCAGGGCGTCGTCAACGTCAATCTGAACGGCATGTTCTATTGCCTGCAGCAGGCGTTTCGCACGATGCGCGCGCAGTCGCCGAGAGGCGGGCGCATCATCAATAACGGTTCCATTTCCGCGAGCGCGCCGCGTCCGAATTCGGCTGCCTACACAGCGACGAAGCATGCGGTCGCGGGCCTGACGAAGTCCGCATCGCTCGATGGCCGCAAGTACGACATCGCGGTCGGCCAGATCGATATCGGCAACGCGCTTACCGAACTCTCCGAGCGGATGTCGCGCGGCGTGCCGCAGGCGAACGGCGAGATCGCCGTCGAGCCGATGATGGACGTGAAGATCGTCGGCCAGTCCGTGCTCTACATGGCGAACTTGCCGCTCGAAGCGAACGTGTTGTTCCACACCGTGATGGCGACCAAGATGCCGTTCGTCGGCCGCGGCTGAGCGCGCTATTCGGTGCGATACCAGACGCGAATGCCCGAGTACCAGTGGCTGACGCTGGTATCGTCACCGGCGCCGAAGGTGGAGAGACTTTCCACGTTCAACACGTCGATGCGGTTCTCAGCGATCCACCGGTTCGCGCGTTCGACGAGCGCCGCGCCGTTTTCGTACACGTTGCCTTTGATCAGGTGATGCTGCACTACCTGCCGCTCGAAGTCTTCGTAGGCGATCTTCGTCATCGGTCGTCTCCTTCTTGATGTTCTTGCCGCCGGCTTCGGCGAGCCGGCGCATGTCTCGTGTGCTGATTCGAGCATCATATGGCCTGAACGATAAAGCGCGCGGGGCGGTTTACCCGCGGTTCGAGTGCTCGCGGCGCGCCGGGCGGCTCGTCCGAACCGGTGTAACGCGAAGCCGCTGCACGCATTTGGCCGCCGCCGCCGATCTTCGCTACCATCTCCCGGTGGCGTCGATACCGGCGCGGCCCTCACCTGATCCCATGCCTTTCGTTTTGCTCGATCCCGCCATGCTTGCCGGCGATCCGCTCGACGCCGAGGAAGCACTTCTTGCGCGCGCCGCATCGGGCGATGCCGTCGCGCACATCTGGACCGCGCCCGTCTCGCTCTCGGTGCCGCGCAGCTATCAACGCTACCCGGCGCTCGCCGATGCCCGCGCGAACTTCGCGCGGCGCGGCTGTCCGGTATGGCAGCGTCTGTCGGGCGGCGGCCTGGTGCCGCAAGGACCGGGCATCGTGAACGTGAGCCTTGCCTATCCCGTGCGCGCTCCGATGGGCGCGCTCGCCGAGACGGTCTACGTGCATCTCTGCGGCATCCTGGCCGACGCGCTGCAAACGCTCGGCGTTTTCACGCATCATCAGGCGGTGGACGGCTCCTTTTGCGATGGACGCTTCAATCTGGCGTGGGGGCCCGGCAACGATGCGCGCAAGATCGCGGGCACCGCGCAGTACTGGCGGCGCGCGCCGCAACCAGCCGATGAACGCGACACGCCGCTCTACGCCGTGCTCGCCCACGCCGTGTTGCTGGTCGATGCCGACCCGGTCGAGATCAACGAGCGCGCCAACGCGTTCGAAACGCTCATCGGCAGCGGACGCCGCTATCAGGAGATGAAAGTCGTCACCGTCGCGCAGGCGCTCGCGTACGAATGCTTCGAGATTCCCGCCGACCTGCGCGCGCGCGTGTGCGATGCGCTCGCCGCGCGTCTTGCGCGGGCTTCGCTGCCGGAGACAGGTTGAGCGTCTGGTCGCTGTCCGTTTCAACCGCATCGAGGTGGCCATGCCGCTCAGACGTGCATCGAACGGCTTCTTTTTTGCGCTTTGGGTCGCCGTCTGCGCGGCCGCGCCCGAGTTTCTGTGGCAAGGACTCGTCTCGCTTGTCGGACACTTTTCGCTGACAGACGCCGCCGCGGCGCTTCTGATCGGCGCGATCCTCGCGTTCTTCGTCGATCCGGTGCTGGAGCGCGTGCGCGCGCTCGGCGAGGATGCGACGCATCGACGGCCCGCCAAGTCGCCCGCCTTCGCCGCGTGCGAAGCGCTGAGCTTCGCGGTGGTGGCCGTGTGCGTGCACGAGGCGATCACCGTGTATGTCGCCGCGAGCCATTCGAACGAGCAGGCCGGCGAGAATCTCGCGAAAGCGGTGGCGCAGGCGATGCAATGGGCGGCGATGCCGTTCTTCATCACCATCGCGTGGCTCGCGGCGCGTGGGCCGCGCTCGACGGCATGGCCGGCGGCATTGCTGGCGGTCGTGATCGGCTATTTGTGCGGTCTGACTTTCGAGTGGGGAGGGCGCGTCATCGCGACGACGCTGATTCCTTCAGTGCTGATTCTGATCGCGGGTTCCGTGGTCGTGCGCGAGCAATGGGACCCGTCCACGTTTCGCCGCTGCGCCCGCGCGACGGCTGTCGTCGCGGCGACGTGGCTCGCACTGACCGGCGTGCTGCAACTCGCGCTGTGGCTCCCGCACGTGCAGAGCTTTCGCATCTACACGAACGCGGAGTTCTGGAGCGACCTGCGGTTTTACATCGGCTGGGTAACGGGGCTTCTGGTGGCGCCGGGAATGGTCGCTCCGCTTGATCCACACGCGCGCCCCGCCGACGATAGCTGGCGCCGACGCCGCTGATTCGACTCAGGTCGAAGGCGGCGGAGGCGGCTGAACGCCGGGCGGCGGTGGCGGGGGCGGCGGGGCCGAGTAAGCGCCATTGGGCGTGACGGTTCGCACGGCGCCACTGACGGGCACTTTGTCGCCCGCCGCGTACATGCACTGGAGATACGCGTAGTCGTAGCTGCGCTGCACGCCGTAGCCGGACGACTGCGCCGCGCCGACGCCAAACGCGCTGCCCGTGAGCAAGCCCGCGCCCGCGCCGATGGCCGCGCCCGAGCCGCCGCCGAACGCCGCGCCCGCCGCCGCGCCGATCGCGGTGCCCACGACCGCGCTTCCGACCGCGCTGTTAGTCGCGGCCTGATCGGCGCTGACGCCGCCGACCTGCTGGAGCGCGAACTGACGGCACGAGGCATCGTCGGCGCGGAACTGGTCGAACGTCTTGGTGGAGCCGGGGAGCGCCATGACGCTCGGCCCGCTCGGCATGACGGTGCATGCCGACAGGCCGGTGAGCGCGAGAAGAAATACGAGCCTTCGGTAGTTCATGGGCGTGACTTCGTTAGCACTTCATCATTGGTTCGACGGCGCAGGCGGTTGCGCCGGCACTTCGCGCCAGCCGCCGGGGCACTCCTTCACATACGGGTAGTACGTGCGCGATCCGTCGCAGTAGTACCAGGAACCGCTCGGCTGCGCGGGAGCGGCCGCGGCCTGTCCTTGTTCGACATACGTGGTCGGCGCAGCGGGCACGGCGACCACCGGCGCGGGCGGATAGTAGTAGTACGGCACGGGCGCCACCGGGTAATACAGCGGCGCGCCGAACCAGATACCGACATGGCCGCCATGCGCGCTCGCGGTGGTCGACACACCGGCGGTAGCGAGCACCGACATCGCGATAAGAGCCTTCAGGCGATTCACGACTTTCTCCAAAAAAGATTCTTGCTTGCTTGCGTCGCGGCAGGAAACTTCCGGCTTCCACATGGCCGCCACGCGTGCATTCTTCTACGCTATTCCAGTTGCGGAAGAATTTCAATTACGGCACGGCGACGCATTCTTTCGGCGTGTTACCCGGTAATAATGCGTGTCAAGAACACTTGAAACCGAGGCGATCATGACCGATGCAGGCGGCACGAAAGAACGCGTTCGCGTTGTCGAGACAGTCACGCTGTCCGACGACTGGTACGTGCTCAGAAAAGTCATCTTCGATTTCCGGCGCCGCGACGGCACCTGGCAGCGGCAAAGCCGCGAGACGTACGACCGCGGCAATGGCGCGACCATCCTCCTGCATAACCCGCGTACCGGCACCGTTCTTCTGACGCGCCAGTTCCGCATGCCCGCGTTCGTCAACGGCCATGACGGAATGCTGATCGAAGCCCCCGGCGGTTTGCTGGACGACGCAACGCCCGATGCTCGCATCCGCGCCGAAGTGGAGGAGGAGACGGGCTACCGCGTGGGCCACATCGAGAAGATCTTCGAGGCGTTCATGAGCCCCGGATCGGTGACGGAGAAGCTCTACTTCTATGTCGGCGAGTACGACGGCGCGATGCGCGTCGGCGACGGCGGCGGCGTGATCGACGAGGGCGAAGAGATCGAGGTGATCGAACCGCCGCTCGACGAAGCGATGGCGATGATCGACCGCGGCGAGATCATGGACGGCAAGACGATCATGCTGTTGCAGCACCTCGCGCTCAGGCAAGCAGCGACACGGTCTTGACCTGCGCCCACACGCGCATGCCGGGCGCGATGTGCAAGCGATCCATCGAGTAGCGCGTCACGCGCGCAAGCAGCGGCAAGCCGTCGACGTCCAGCCGCACGACCGCCTGCGACGGATTCGCGTCTTCGGCAATGGCCTTCACCGTCGCGGGCAGCACGTTCAGGACGCTGCTTAGCGTATGGTCGTGCTCGCCGGTGATGAGGCTCACGTCGCGCGCCTTCACCGCGACGCGCATTTGCTTTCCTTCCGCGACCGGCTCGTGTAGCACGCGCAGCGTCGCGCGTCCTCCCGGCAGCGCAAGCGTCAGCAGCCGATACCGCGCGTCGTAGCCAGCGACCGTGCCTTCTAGCACGACGGAGGCATCGTCGGCGAGGGCGATCGGCAAGTCGAGCCGCGCGAGCGTCTCGCTAATCGGACCGCTCGCCAGCGCGCGACCCGCGTCGAGCAGCACGAGATGATCCGCAAGCCGCGCGACTTCCTCGGGCGCGTGGCTCACGTAGAGCATCGGAATATCGAGTTCGTCGTGCAGGCGTTCGAGATACGGCAGGATTTCGAGCTTGCGCTTGTGGTCCAGCGAGGCGAGCGGCTCGTCGAGCAGCAACAGACGCGGGCTCGTCAGCAGCGCCCGCGCGATGCCCACCCGTTGCCGCTCGCCGCCCGACAAACCCGCCGGCATCCGTTCGAGCAAATGCGCGATCCCGAGCAGTTCGGCGGCCTGCGCCAGATCGACGCGGCGCGTCGCGGGCGGCACGCGCTTGAGCCCGAATCGCAGGTTCTCTTCGACGCTCAAGTGAGGAAAAAGGCTCGCTTCCTGAAAGACGTAGCCGAGCGCGCGCCGATGCGTCGGCAGGAAAACGCGGCGCTCGGTGTCGAGCCACACGTCGCCATTCACGACGAGCCGACCGCGCGTCGGCCGCGCGAGCCCGGCGATGCAGCGCAACAGCGTGGTTTTGCCCGAACCGGACTGGCCGAAGATCGCGGTGACGCCGCGCCCCGGCAAGTTCAGTTCGACATTGAGCGAAAAGCCGCCGTGTTCGACGACGAACCGCGCTTCGATGGCCGCGTGCGTCGCGTTGTTGCGCGCGCCGTCGAGCATGAGCGAAGGTGACGTGAGTTCAGACATGCGCCGTCGCCGTCCGGCGAGTCGAATAGAGCATAAGAAGCACGACGAACGAGAACAGCACCATGCCGCCCGCGAGCCAGTGCGCCTGCGCGTATTCCAGGGCTTCGACGTGATCGAAAATCTGCACGGAGACCACGCGCGTGCGCCCCGGAATATTGCCGCCGATCATCAGCACGACGCCGAATTCGCCGACCGTATGCGCGAAGCCGAGGATCGTCGCCGTGACGATGCCCGGCCGCGCGAGCGGCAACGCCACCGTGAAGAACGTGTCCCAAGGCCCCGCGCGCAGCGTCGCGGCGGCTTCGAGCGGACGGCGGCCGATGGCTTCGAACGCGTTTTGCAGCGGCTGCACGACGAACGGCAGCGAATAGATCACCGAACCCACGACGAGCCCGGCGAACGTGAACGGCAAGAGACCGATGCCCGCCGCCTGCGTGAGCTTGCCGACCATGCCGTTCGGCCCCATCAGCACGAGCAGATAGAAGCCGATGACCGTCGGCGGCAACACGAGCGGCAGCGCGACGACCGCGCCGACCGGGCCCTTCATGCGCGATGCGGTGCGCGCGAGCCACCACGCGACCGGCGTGCCGATGACGAGCAGCAGCACCGTCGCGAGCGACGCGAGTTCCAGCGTCAGCGCGATCGCCTGAAGGTCGGCGGAATCGATCGGCATGGTCCGCTCAGAGTTGATAGCCGAACGATTTGATGACCGCCGCAGCCTTCGAACCCTTCAGATAGTCTCCGAACTGCTTCGCGACCGGATTGTCGCGGCCCTTGCTCAAGATCACCGCGTCCTGCTTGATCGGCTCGTGCAGCGAGGCGGGCACGATCCAAGCCGAACCGCCCGTGATCTTGCCGTTCTTGTAGATCTGCGACAGCGCGACGAAGCCGAGCTCCGCGTTGCCCGTGGCGACGAACTGCTGCGCCTGCGAGATGTTCTGTCCTTCCACAATCTTCGACGCGACGGCCTGCGTCAGCCCGAGCTTGTCGAGCGCCTGCGTCGCGGCGAGCCCGTAGGGCGCGGCCTTCGGATTCGCTATCGCGAGGTGCGTGAACTCGTTCTTCTTCAGCACGTCGCCTTTGTCGTCCACGTAGCCGTCTTTCGCCGACCACAGCGCGAGCGCGCCGGTCGCGTAGGTGAAGCGGCTGCCCGGCACGGTCAGACTTTCGCTTTCGAGTTTGGCGGGCGTGGTGTCGTCGGCGGCGAGGAACACTTCGAACGGCGCGCCGTTTTTGATCTGCGCGTAGAACTGGCCCGTCGCGCCGTACGAGGCGACGACCTTGTTGCCTGTGTCCTTCTCGAAGTCGGCGGCAATGGCCTGCATGGGCGCCGTGAAATTGGCGGCGACCGCGACCTGTACTTCGCCGGCGAACGCAGCGGACGCGGCCATGCCGGCTGCGAGCGAAAGCAACGTGCCAAGCATCGTGCGCATGAAACGGGTCTTCACGTAACGGCTCCTGTTCTTCGTTGTGTTGGTGTGTCGCGGCATGTTCGGCCGGACGAGCCCGCGTAATATAGCCGAATATATTACGCGCGTTCGTGACATGATAAAGGTCCAGCGGGCGCTGGCTTCGTGTGAGCCTGCCTCACAGGAAGCGATTGACCGCGATTACCGTTATCGACGAAACTGTGCCGCATGGCGCGGATTTGCGCCCGTGAGGAAATGAGCGTTACTCACATGCTGCGGCAAACGAGGAGACAAGACATGAGCGATGCAATGAACCTGCAACGCCTGAAACTCGCCGTCGATGGCCCGATCGCCCGCGTGACGCTCGACCGGCCGGACGTGCGCAATGCGTTCGACGACGCGGCTATCGTCGAGCTGACCGCCGCATTTCGCGCGCTCAACGACGACGCCAACGTGCGGGCGATCATCCTCGCCGCGAACGGCCCGGCTTTCTGCGCGGGCGCGGACCTGAACTACATGAAACGGATGGCGGGCTTCACGGACGCCGAGAACCGCGCCGACGCGCTCGGTCTCGCGACCATGCTGAACACCATCTATACGAGCGCGAAGCCGGTCATCGCGCGAGTGCAAGGCGACGCCTACGCGGGCGGCGTGGGCCTCGTCGCCGCGTGCGATATCGCGGTGAGCGTGGACACGGCGCACTTCTGCCTGTCGGAAGCCAAGCTCGGCCTGATGCCCGCGACCATCGCGCCGTACGTGATCCGCGCGATGGGCGCGCGCGCGGCCCATCGCTATTTCGTGACGGCCGAGCGCTTCGACGCGGCCGAGGCGCTACGAATCGGTTTCGTGCATCAGGTCGTCGCAGCGGATGCGCTCGACGCCGCCGTCGACGGGATTGCCGCGAGCATCGCCGCGAACAGCCCGAACGCGGTGCGCGAATGCAAGCGGCTCGTCGCGGATCTCGCGGGCAGCGCTATCGACGAGACGCTGATGTCGGACACGGCGGATCGCATCGCGCGGATACGCGCATCGGACGAAGGGCGCGAGGGCGTGCGCAGTTTCCTCGAAAAGCGCAAGCCCTCGTGGCTGGCCTGAGCGCGGAAGCACGGCGATGATCACGCTCCATCACTGCGTCAGCGCGCGCTCTTTCAGGCCGCTGTGGGCGCTCGAAGAAATCGGCCTGCCGTATGAATTGAAGATGCTGCCGTTCCCGCCGCGCATGCTGGCGCGCGCCTTCATGGACGTGAATCCGCTCGGCACGGTGCCCGCATTCGCCGATGACGCGCTCTTCATGACCGAATCCGCCGCGGTCTGCCAGTATCTCGCGGCGCGCTATTCGCCCGGCGTGCTGGATGTCTCCGTGCATGAGGCCGACTTCGGCCGCTATCTGAACTTCCTGCATTTCGGCGAGGCGACGCTCACGTTTCCGCAGACGCTCGTGCTGCGCTACACGCATTTCGAGCCGCCCGAGCGCCGGCAGCCGCAAGTCGCGGAAGACTACGCGCGATGGTTCCACGCGCGGCTGCGCGCGCTCGCGCCGCTCTTGGAACGCCAGGACTTTCTCTGCGCGGGCCGCTTCACGGCGGCGGACATTTCCGTCGGCTATGCGCTGATGCTGGCGGAGCATCTGGACTTGAGCGCGCGCTTCGCCGAACCGGTCGCGCGTTACTGGGCCCGCCTGCGCGAACGCGACGGTTTTATCCGCGCGATGCGCGCCCAGGACGCCGCCGCCCGGGCGCAAGGCGTCTCGCCGGTGCCCGCGCCGGACACGCGCTGACCGAGCGCTTCCCTCCTTCACGTCCCTCCCTCCGTGGGGCTGTGCGACCCGCCGCGACGCTTTACTCTGCGCGTCAGGCGCTGACGTTCGACGCGCCTGTCCAGACGAAGCGTTCTTTGGCGAGGTGCCGGCGATGTACGTCTTTTCTTGGTTCTTATCGATGATCGTGGCGCTCGTCGCGACGGGCACGATCCTTTACGCGCTGCCGGGGTCGGCTGCCGAAGAGTTGAGTATCGCGATTGCGCCCCAAGCGATATTCGCCGCCGACGTGAGCCGCGCGGACGCGATGGTTCTGTCGTGCGTCGGCGACGGGAAGTGAGCGGGTGCGTTGGGAAGCACGAGTGCTAGATGCTTTCGGGTCAACGGCTTAGGCCATTCGTCAGCGCGTTGTCCACAGGCTTTTCCCCGATTTCTGTGGATAGTCTCGGCGCGAAAAACCAAAAAAAACCCGCTCGAGAGAGCGGGCTTGAATCCACATCGGTTGAGACATGGAGGAGACAAGGGCTAGTATAAACCCTTAGTCCGCCAAGTCAAGCGTTCATTTCGAAAAAATTCCAACGCCCTCACTGCTTGCCGAGGCTGTGGTAATAGCTCGCCAGATTCGCGACATCCGTATCCGACAAGCCTTTCGCCACCACAGACATCATCTCGTTCTGCCGCGCGCCCGAGCGAAAATCGTTGAGCGCCTTCACGAGATATTCCTCCGTCTGGCCGGCGAGATTCGGCGCTTCTGGCAGCTTCGAGATGCCGTCGAGCCCGTGGCACGCCTGACACTGCGCCGCCTTCGTGCGTCCCGCCTTGATATCTCCCGCCGCGAGCGACGCGTCCGATATCGCCGCAAGCAACGTCACCAACGCCGCGAGCGCTGCCGTCTGCTTCACGCGCCTCATTTGGCCCCCGAGTACGAGATGCGGTAAATGGCGCCGGCGTAGTCGTCGGAGACGAGCAGCGATCCGTCCTGCAGCATCTGCACGTCGACCGGACGGCCCATGTATTCGCCGCTCTGCGTGAGCCAGCCTTCGGCGAAGACTTCCGTTTCGCCCGCGGTGCCGTCGTCCTTGATCGGCGTGTACATGATGCGCGCGCCAATGGGCTTCGTGCGGTTCCAGGAGCCGTGCTCCGCATCGAAGATGCCGCCCTGATACTTCTGCGGGAACATCTTGCCGGTGTAGAACGACATGCCGAGGTCGGCGGCATGCGCGGCGAACTCCACTTGCGGGAACACCACGCCCGCCGGCGGGTTCTGATCCTTATACTCGACCGTGCGTACCTTGCCGCCGCCGTACCACGGAAAGCCGAAATTCTCGCCGGCCTTCGTCGCGTGATTCAGCTCGCCGGGCGGCATGTCGTCGCCCATGCCGTCCACCTGGTTGTCGGTGAACCACAAGGTCTTGTCCTTCGGATTGAAGTCGAGCCCCACGGAATTGCGCACGCCATGCGCATACACTTCGCGGTTCTTGCCGTCCTGATCCAAGCGGATGATGCCCGCGAGTCCGTTGCGGTCGAGTTCCGCGAGCTTGTCCTTCGGCGGCACGTTCCACGGCTGCCCGAGCGCGATATACAGCTTCTTGTCCGGTCCGATGCGGCACGCGCGCGCGCCGTGATTGAAGCTCTCGAACTGCGTCGGGATCAGCTTGCCTTGCGGCACCACGACTGCCGCGGCCACGTCCGGGCCCCCTTCGCCGAAGAACTGCGCGGCCGGAAAACCTAGCACGCGGTTCTGCTCGGCGACGTAGAGCACGCCGTCCGGCGAGAAGCACACGCCGTTGGGCACCTTGAACGTCACCGACGAGGCGAACTGCACGACGTCGCTCGCGACGCGTTGCTTCGTCCTGTCCGTCACCTGCCACACGCGATTCTTGCGCGTGCCGACGAACACCACGCCCGTGGATGGCTCGATCGCCATGTGCCGCGCTTCCGGCACGACCGCATACAGGTCGATCTTGAAGCCCGGCGGCAGCTTGATTTGCTTCAGGTTTTCGCGAAGCGCGTCCGCAGTCTGACCGGTTTGCGGGACGGTTTCCGGCGGCTGCGTATTGCCGGTCTGACGGAAGTTGGACAGGGTGCCGACGTTGTCCTGCGCTGCGTCGGCGGGCGGCATGCAGGCGAGCATCGCGCCGAAGGCCAATGGCAAGAGCTTGAGCGTTGCGTTCATCCGGTTGTCTCCTTTATTTACGGCATCGGAAGAGGGTGTTCGACCACAGGACTTTCTTCGCCGGGCCTCCGCGTCGGTGCGCCGGCAGGTACGGCGCCGCTGGCCCGGTAAAGCAATGTTAGGACACGAAACGCCGTATGTAAGCGGCGCGTGAATATTGTCGATGCCGCCGCTACTTCCGCCCGTCGAAGATGAAGACGTTCGAGCGGTCCGGGCTCGGCAGCGCGACCAGGAGGCGCGCGCCGTCGACGATGGCGCTGCCGTCCACCGTCGCATCGGGTAGCGGGCAGGGCGCGGGACCAAAGGTGGCTGACACCGCGTAGGCATTGACGCCGGGGCGCGGGCGCAGCGTCCCCTTGAAGATGCAGCCGGCGCTGGTCGTGCCGGCGGCGTAACCATCGGCGGCGACGGTGATGCGCGTCGTCGTCGAGCCGCCGAGCGCCATGCCGCGTCCGCTATAGAGGCCGCCCGCATTGGCGAGCGTGGGCGCGGTATCGAGCAGCGGCGCCGCCGTCGCGGAGAAGCTCTGGCTCTCGCCGCCGCTGCCGCGCGTGATCGCTCCTTCGACGGCCGGCGCGTGCGCGAAGTCCGCCGTGAACGACACCGGCGACGGTGGCGCTGCGCCGATGCGGTAATTTAATGCGGTCGCGCTTGTGAAGCGTCCGTCGCTCGTCTGCGAACCGTTCGTCGCGATGACGACGCCTCCGACGCCCGCGCCGCCGCTCGCGTAGAAGAGGTAGGCGGTGCCGTCGAAGAGTACGAGCAACGTGGCGTCCGCGTCGCCGAGCGTGCCCTTGTAGACGCCACCGGATGGCAGCGTCGTCGTGACGGCCTGCGTCGGCGGGACGGGCGGCGGGCTGGTCGAACAGGCGGCGAACAACACGACGGAGGGTAGGGCAAGCGAGGCAGGGAACAGCGCGGCGCGTGTCGTGCTCGTCATCGAAGGCTCCGGTCGCGGTCGGCCGCCTCGCGTGCTCGAAGCGGGAACGTCCTGTATAGGCGCAGCACTGCGGCGCGTCAAGCAAACGAAGAAGCGAACGAAGATCGGACATACAGAGGAAGCCCATTGCTCAATGCCACCGTCGTGATCTTCGGCGCATTCGACCGCCACAACTTCGGCGACATGTTGTTCGCGCATGTCGAGCAGCGTCTGCTTCTCGAACGCCTGCCTGACGCCAGACCGCTTTTCGCGGGACTGGCCGCGCGAGACCTGCGTCGATACGGCGGCCATGCGGTCGCGGCGCTGGGCACGCTCGCCGGACGCCTGCGCGATAAGCCGGTCGCGCTCGTGCATGCCGGCGGCGAACTCCTGACCTGCGACGCGTGGGAAGCCGCCGTGATGCTCAACGAACCGGAAGACGCGCAGGCGACCATCGCGCGATACGGCGCGCGAGCCGAGGAACGCTTGGCGTATGCGCGCACTTTGTTGAAAACAAATGCGCTAGCGCCTTACGTCGTCGGCCGCGAGACATGGCCGCAGGCGTCGTCGATTCGCTTCAACGCGGTGGGCGGCGTGTCGCTCGGCACGCGCGAGCCCGCGCTGCGCAACGAGGTCGTGAGCACATTGCGCAGCGGCGACGACCTGAGCGTGCGCGACGTGCACACGCAAGCGATGCTGCGTGCCGCAGGCATCGAAGCGAGGCTCGTTCCGGACCCGGTGACGATGATCGCGGAACTCTTCGATTCACGCGTCGCCTCGCGCGCCCGCCTCGGCCCGGCGGCCGACGTGCGGCGCGCGTGTCCGCGCGGCCATCTCGCGGTGCAGTTCAGCGCCGACTTCGGCGACGACGCCACGCTCGACCGGCTGGCGCGCGAACTGGATGCGCTCGCCGCATCGACCGGCCTCGGCATCGCGCTGTTTCGCGCGGGCGCGGCGCCGTGGCACGACGACATCGACGCGTACGTGCGGCTTGCGGCCCGCATGCATCAGCGCGCGCTCGTCTTCCGGTCGCTGGACATTTGGGATATCTGCGCATTGATCGCGACGAGCGCGGGCTATGCGGGCAGCAGCCTGCACGGACGGATCGTCGCGATGGCGTATGGACTGCCTCGCATCAACATGCTTCATCCGGACGAAGCGGCGCGAACCGGCAAGCAGGCCGCCTATGCGCAGACCTGGGACGACAAGAACGTGCCGGGTGCCGTGTCGATCGACGAACTCGAAGCGGCCATGCGCGATGCATTGAGCGCCGACCGCGAGGTGCTCAGGCAGCGTGCTCGGGAACTGGCGCGCTCGTATCGGGCTGATGCCGCGCGCCGCGCCGTCGACTAACGCGACTGCTGCCTGAAGCCCTCGCCACGCATCGCCGCTCTGTCCACGGCCGCAATCCGGTTGCGTCCGTTCTCTTTCGCCTGGTACAACTGCGCGTCGGTGAGATTGATGAAGGCCGTGATATCCATGCCGTCGCGCGGCAGCACCGTGCCCACGCCGAAGCTCGCCGTCACGCACTGAGCATGCGGCGAGCGCAGATGCGCGATGGCTTCCGCGGCGATGCGCGCACGGCACCGTTCCGCCACGGCCAGCGCGGCATCGGCGTCCGTATCGGCGAGCACGAGGACGAACTCCTCGCCGCCGAAGCGTCCGAGAAAGTGCGAAGGCCCGGCCGCCTCGCCGAGAACGCGCGCGATGCGCTTCAGGCACTCGTCGCCTTGCAGATGGCCGTAGTAGTCGTTGTAGGACTTGAAGAAGTCGATGTCGGTCAACACGAGCGAGAGCGGTTTCGCCGTCGCCTGCGCCGCCTTCCATTCGCGTGCGATCACGCTGTCGAACTTGCGGCGATTGCCGACGCCGGTGAGACTGTCGCTGAACGAGAGGCGCTCGAGTTCCGCCTGCAATTGCAGCAGTTGCTCCTCCGTGCGCTTGCGTTCGCTGATATCGAACATGAAGCCGATGAGCGCCTCGACATCGCCGTGCGCGTCACGCACGACATGCACGACGTCGCGCAGCCAGACGTAGCCGCCGTCGCGCGTGAGGGCGCGGTAATCGGCTTCGTGATCGGTGCCCGCCTTCGATTGGGATACGCAGAAGTTCACGACCGCGTCGCGATCGTCGGGATGCATGCGCTCGGCCCAGTCATGGACCGTTTTCCACGACGACGGCGGCCAGCCCAGCAACTGCTCGATCTGCGGCCCAATGTAGCTGAACTGCATGGTGGCCCAGTCGATCTTCCACGGGATCGCCTTCGTCGATTCGAGCAGCGTGCGATAAACGGCGCTGTCTTCCTCGCCGAACGCGCGGCCGGACGGCGCGAGCGATGCTTCGTGACGCAGGAACGCGGCTTTGAGCGGACTGTCGGGCTGCATGAGGCTCATTCGGTTGACGCGCGGCGCGCGGGGAACGTGAGCCTGTGTTTACGGCGGCGGCGCGGCAATCCTGAGCATGCGCGCCGTGCGGCGCGCGTCAGCGTTCGTCGGAGAGCATGGTGCCTCGGCAATTGGCCGCGAGGCAACGGCACGCGTAGAGGCGCTTGAGCGCCGCCGTGCGCCGTCCTTCGACCGTGAGCCGATAGTCGATGAAGAGTTCCTGCCCCTTGCCGATCGGGCGAAGCGAACGAATAAAGACGCGCTCGCCGTCCTGCTCGGCTTCGCAATTCGGCGCGCAACTGTGATTCAGCCAGCGCGCGGAATTCCCGCCACGGGCACCGTCGATGACGCGGCCGTCGTCGAGTCCGAAGAGGAACGTATGTCCGTCCTCGGCGTTGGAGCGCTCGTACATGCGTTGCGCTTCCTTCCACGAAAGACGCTTGCCCTTGTATTCGAAGAGCAGCGCGCCCGCAGGCAGATCCGCGAGGGCGAAGACGCCCCGGCCGTGAACGGGCGATGTTCGGACAGTGATTCGACGCATGGTGTGGCGAGTCGCAGTGTTGAAGTGGAAGCCGGCTGTGGACCGGCGTCATGTTCGCGCACGCAGCGATGGACGCATAGCGCTCGCGATCTATCGTAACTGCATTGCGGCGGTATGGGGTGGCGTGTGTGACGATTCGTTCCGTTTCCTCTGCTGCTCATCGGGCGTTTGCGGCTTGACTCGGGCGTCTTGAGGCACGAACGAGCGCGATGCCGCTGCCCTGCATCCCGTGCGACTGGTTGTGTGAGCCCGCTTCGCAACGAAGCGAAAACGATTCGTTTGCGCCGCGCGCTCACGCTCGACTAGGCTCGGTGAACGAACCGCTTCGCACGAAAGGAGCCGCAATGATCTCACCCGTCGATCTGACGACGCTCGCTCGCACCCCGAACGACGGCTATCTCAATCGCATCGTCGCCACCGTCAACGACCATGAAGTTCACGTGAGCGTGATGAGCGCGCCATACGAATGGCATGTGCATCCGGATTCCGACGAGACCTTCATCGTCACGGAAGGCACGCTCGTGATCGACCTCGAAGACGGCTCGATGCACCTTCACGCCGGGCAACTGCTGACGGTCCCGGCGGGCGTGCGTCATCGCACGCGTCCGCTCGGCGCGCGCTCGGTGAACCTGACCGTGGAAAGAAAGCACGCGACGACCGTGTTCTGCGACGATCCGCGCGCATAGCCCGAGGCGCGCGTCTTGGACAGCCGATCCGGCTTGGCAATTGCTCACCGTAAACGCAGCGGCCTTTTCTTTCCTATGTTCGTTTCCGACGGCAGGCGCAGCGCAGCTAGTTCGCATCGTGATGCGACGAACCGCGCCCGGGCTGACTCGTCCGAAACAAATACATAGGTTCACGCGCGTTCAACCGGTGATTTTCGTGACGTATTCGAGTGGCAGACGCCCCAAGCTAGTTTATTTCCCCACACGCATCGTCGCGCCGACGCCAGGCGCGAGTGAGAGTGATTTCCAGATTTATGCGTCGTATCGCGGTAGTGCGGCAAGCGGCTATTACGGCACCTTGAAGGTCGTGCGAAAAACGGACGGGCGATTGCTGTTTCCGTTCGAAGGCGCGGACACGCTCGGGCCCTACGCGTCGAAGTCGGATGCGATCGAAGCGGCGCAGCGCCGCGGCGACGAGGTCGTGCAGGCCGATCTCGCGCGCCCCGAGCTGTGATCGAAGTTCGTGTGTCGGCGGAACTCGCAAAGCCATTGCCGTTAAAGCGGTGGCTAGGCGGGAGCATGACTTGCTAACATGTCGCTCTTCGCGCTTATCGAGTTCCTTCTTCCGCCGGCGGCCAACATGACCACTCAACTCAGTGACGTATGCAAATCACGGCTCTTTCGCGTGACGCTGACAGCGCCTGTCGAGGGGATCGCGTTCGTCATGGCCGACAGCCGCGAAGCCGCCTGGCGCATGGGAAAGACGGTCATCGCGGTAGTGCATGGCGCGGGCGTGCAGAATGTCGCCATCGCGGGCGTGCATTCGTTCGGCGAACTCGTAAGCATGGGCACGTGCGATGACCTGGACATGCGCGTCTTCGAAGTCGCAAGTCAGGACGGCAAGAACACGGATTTTGCGGAAGCGCCTTACTTCCTCACCAACGATGCGTCGCTGCTCGGCAAGTGGGCCGAGCTCCGCGCGGATCTCGCGGCCAACGTGGCACGCGCGCTAATCCGGCGGGCTAAGTAAGCGCTGCTCGGTTCACTCAGTCTTGGCTGACGCCCGCTGGCACAGCGTGCGTCGATAGGCGGGAAACTGCTGCCGGCAGAAGGCTCAGGCGGCCACGCGGCGGTTCTGCTTCTCTTGAGCATCGGCGGCGGCGGAGCCGAGCGCCGAATCGAGCAAGGCCAGCTTGCGTTGCAGCGTGGCGACGCGTTGGCTTTGCGAGGGGACGAGCTCGTAGTCGCTGTCGAGTTGCGCCACGCGCATATCCCAATACTTCGTCGGCAGGCGTCCCGGCGCGGCGCTGCCTTCCACGAAACTCGCCAGGATCAGTTCGAGGTGTTTGAGTTCGCGCTCTGCGAGCTGGGCCGGGCGACGCTGTCGGAAGGCGGGGGCGGCGGCGAGAGTTCGTGTCATAAGGAAGCGTCCAGCGTGAATTCGGAAAACAACTACAAGAGCAAGGTGCGTACCTTCGAAGCTTTTTCGCACCGATAAATGTGTTTCCAAATGAAACGGACGTGCGCTCAGGCCCGCCGGTATTAGCGTTCACCCTTATTCGTCTGGACTTTATTTGGCCGATAACTCAGACGCCAAATGCAGTCGTGCGTCGGCTAGCGCACGGACCGATGCGAAAACTTTTACACGCGGCATGGTGGTTTCTTCAAACGTTTGCCGTGGGTCTGGCGCTTGCTCCTTTCGCCGCGTGCCATCCTTCCTTAGTGAATCCACCGGATGCGAACCGCGCAGCGCGCCACTCGAGCCCATCGACATGAACGACACCACCCGCAGCATCGCCACCCGCGCGCGCAAACCGCTCGACCGTGAACTCGAAACCGCCCTTCGCAAAGTCTTCGGCTTTCCTCATCTGCGGCCGGGCCAGGACGAAGTCATCCGCAGCGTTCTCGACGGCCACGACACCCTCGCCGTCATGCCTACCGGCGCCGGCAAGTCCCTGTGCTATCAATTGCCCGCCTTGCAACTGGACGGCATGACGGTCGTCGTGTCGCCGCTCATCTCGCTCATGCGCGATCAGGCCGCAAAGCTGACCGAAGCCGGTGTAGCAGCGTTGGTCCTTAACAGCACGTTGTCCACGACAGAAGAACGCGAAGCCATGCAAGCGGTCACGGAGGGCGAGGTCCGCATTCTCTTCGTCACGCCGGAGCGGCTCGTGAACGCGGAATTCACCGCGACGCTCACTTCGAAGGACATGCCGTCGGTGCCGCTCGTCGTCATCGACGAGGCGCATTGCATCTCGCAGTGGGGCCACGACTTCCGCCCGGCTTACGTCGAGCTGATCCACGCCGTGAAGACGCTCGGCCGCCCGCCCGTGCTCGCGCTGACCGCGACGGCGACGCCCGCCGTCATCGAGGACATCGTGCGCGAATTGCAGATGCGCCAAGCCAACGTCATCCATACGGGCGTGTACCGCGACAACCTGCATTTCTCGGTCGAACAGTTGACGAATCCCGAGGACAAGCGCCGGCGCGCCATCGAGCTCGCGAGCACGCTGGAAGGCAGCGGCATCATCTATTGCGCGACGGTGGCCGAATGCGATGCGCTGCACGCCGCGCTCGGCGAGGCGGGCGTCGCGGCGCAGCGCTACCACGGCAAGATGGCGGCGAGCGCGCGGTCCGAAGCGCAGGACGCGTTCATGGCCGACGAAGCACGCGTGATGGTCGCGACCAATGCGTTCGGCATGGGCATCGACAAGCCCAACATTCGCTTCGTGCTGCATGCGCAGGTGCCGGGCAGTCTCGACGCGTACTATCAGGAAGCCGGGCGGGCTGGCCGCGACGGCGAGCCGGCCCAGTGCATCCTGCTTTTCGAACTGAAGGACAAGCAGGTTCAGCAGTTCTTTCTCGGCGGCCGCTACCCGAGCGCGGAGACGATCCGGCGCGTGGCCGAGACGGTGCGCGACCTCGCGCGCGAAAACGCGAGCCAGACGCTCGAAAAGCCGCTGGAACGCCTGCGCGAAGCGTTGCCGCACGTCGGCGTGAACAAGCTGCGCGTCGCGGCCACGCTGCTCAACGATATGGGCGTGACGCGTCGCACGCGGCGCGGCGGCATGAAGCTGATTGACGACGGCGCGGCCATCGCGCAACTGGACGATGCCGCTCAGGGCTACGCGGCGCGCGCCGGACGCGATCGCGCCGTGCTGGAACGCATGATCAGCTATGCGCAGAGCGCGCAGTGCCGGTGGCGCATGTTGCTCGACTACTTCGCCGACGACGTGGACGACGACGTTCCTTCGCAGCCGTCCGCGGGCAAGCCGGAAGTGAACTATCAGGCGCCCGACGACGAACTCGGCGGCGGCGCGTGCGGTTCGTGCGACAACTGCCTGCATCCGCCGGAAGTGCAGGAGAGCCCGCGCGAAGTGCGCGAACAGGCGCTGTCGGAAGAGCACGAGAAAGAAGCGAAGCCGAAGCGCAGCGCACCGACGTTCAATCAGGGCGACCGCGTGCGCGTGCGCCGCTATGGCGATGGCGTGGTGGAAATGGTGAGCGCGGATCGCGTGGCGGTGCGCTTCCCGGACGACGAGACGCGCACCTTCATCGCGCGCTATGTGAAGCGCGCGGCGTGACGGAAAGAAAAGGGCTTACGTGTTGGTCGGTTCGCCCGGATCCTCGACGCCCTTTTCGATGTTGTCCTTCTGATCGGCGTAGTCCTTGCGGCTCGCGCCGTTGGTGATCTCGACATCGCCCTTGAGCTTGCGGTCCTCGTCACCGGTCACGGTGCCGATGGCCGTATCCACCCAACCCTTCACCTGTTCCTTGATGCCTTCGGTCGCGTCCTTGTTCATGTGACTCTCCTTTCGGAATTAGCGGTTTCAACATACCGTTCGTCGCAACGGTTATGCCCGAACTCACGGGCGCGCGTGTTGCTGAATCATCGTTCGATCAATCTTTCCGGGAGTCAGACGATGAAAGCAGTCGTGTTTCACGGCATAGGCAACATATCGCTCGACAACGTAGCGGACCCCACGATTCAGCACGATCACGACGCGGTGGTCCGGCTCACCGCGAGCGCCATCTGCGGCACGGACTTGCACATGGTGCGCGGCACGTTTTCCGGCATGGTGCCGGGCACGATCCTCGGTCATGAAGGCGTGGGCATCATCGAAGAAATCGGCAAGGGCGTGCGCAACCTGAAGCGCGGCGATCGCGTGCTGATTCCGTCGACCATTTCGTGCGGATGCTGCGGATACTGCCGGCAGGGCTACACCGCGCAATGCGACCTCGCGAACCCGAACGGTCCGTCCGCGGGCACCGCGTTCTATGGCGGACCGAAAGCCACGGGTCCGATCAACGGCCTGCAAGCCGAGTTCGCGCGCACGCCGCTCGCGAACGCGAGCCTGATCAAGTTGCCGGAGAACGTCGACGACGAGCGCGCCATTCTCATCTCCGATATCTTCCCGACCGGCTTCTTCGGCGCGCAACTGGCGGAAGTGCGTCCGGGCGATACCGTCGCGGTGTTCGGCGCGGGGCCGGTGGGCCAATTCGCGATTGCGAGCGCATGGATGCTCGGCGCGGGCCGCGTGATCGCTGTGGACCGCTTGCAGGATCGTCTCGATATGGCGCGCGCGCAGGGCGCGGAAACGGTGAACTTCGATCAGGAAGACCCGGTGCAGGCAATTCTGGAACTGACGAACGGCATCGGCGTGGATCGTGCAATCGACGCGGTCGGCGTGGATGCGGTGCATCCAGAGGGCGGGCCGGCCGCGTCGGAAGACAAGATCAAGCAGGCGGAACAGGAAAGCCAGACGGTCACGCCCGAGCGCAATCAGGACGGCAACAATTGGACGCCCGGCAATGCGCCGACGCAGGCGATCGACTGGGCCGTTGCCGCGCTCGCGAAGGCGGGCACGCTCGGCGTGATCGGCGTATACCCGCCGAACGATCGCTTCTTCCCGCTCGGCATCGCGATGAACAAGAACCTCACCATCAAGATGGGCAACTGCAACCATCGCTCGATCACGCCGGCGTTGATCGAGCGCGTGAGCAACGGCTCGTTCGATCCGCTTCGCGTGTTGACGACGCGCGAGCCGATGATGAACGTCATCGAGGCTTATAAGGCATTCGATTTGCGCCAGCCGGGATGGATCAAGGTGAAGCTCGATCCTGCAGCTTGACGGGCAATGGAAAAGCGGGGCGGTCTCCTCTCGCGAAACCGCCCCGTGTCCTCAGACTGCAACTCGTGTCAAAGACTTTAGACCTTCGAAAGATTAGCGAGCGCGATTGCGTCGATCAACGCGCTCATCTGCAAAGCACCTCTCCAGATGGCGCATGAATAGCGTGGTCCATGTGCAACATCGAAATGAGCGAGCGTCGAGTTTCGATGGCACTAAGCGATTGACCGTAAAGCATTAACCCGCGCTCAAGCATGCTCATTCCAGTTTTAGCAATAGATTCTTACCCGGCAAAACGCGTCGAATAACGCGACGTATGAGAGCGCATTGCTTAAAGTGTGTCGAGCCTCCCGGGGACAAGGCGCATCGCCTCGGGAAGCCTTTGCTCTAAATCAGGACACACAGCAATCATGAAAAGAAATCTCCTCATTGTGGGCGTGCTCGGCGCCTTTGCGGCTTCTGCACAGGCACAAAGCAGCGTCACGCTATACGGCATGCTGGACGCCGGCCTCGTGTATGCGAATAACGCCGGTGGCCACAGCAATTGGCAGCAAGGCAGCGGTTCCGTCTCCGATACGTATTTCGGCTTGCGCGGCAGCGAAGATCTGGGCGGCGGGTTGCACGCGCTCTTCAAGTTGGAGAGCGGCTTCAACCTGAATAACGGCGGCTTCAATCAGGACGGCATGTTCAATCGCCAGGCGTATGTCGGTCTGCAAAGCGATCAGTTCGGTACTGTCACGCTCGGCCGTCAATATGATTCAATGGTCGATTTTCTCGGGCCGCTTTCCGAAGCAGGCGCGGGCTATGGCAACAACCTGAGCGCGCATCCGTTCGATAACGACAATCTCGACAACTCGTTCTCGATCAAGAATTCGGTTAAGTATCGCAGCGCGAATTACGCGGGCTTCAAGTTCGGCGGTCTGTACGGCTTCAGCAACGACGCCGGCCAGTTCTCGAATAACCGCGCATGGAGCGCGGGCGCGTCGTACACAGCCGGCCCGCTGAACTTCGCGGCGGCTTACCTGCAAACGAACAATTCGCGCAACTTCAACACGGGCGGCGCGGTGACGGCGGGACAGAGCAACAAGGGCAACCTGACGGCGGACCTGCAACGCACGTTCGGCGCGGGCGTAAACTACGCGTACGGTCCGGCGACGGTGGGCTTCGTGTGGACGAACACGCACTATGACGGCCTGATCGCGGCGTCGCAGGGCGGCACGTCGTTCACGCTCCCGACCGGCACGAACCTGCATCTGAACAACTTCGAGTTGAACGGCCGCTACGCGCTCACGCCGGCGCTGAACCTCGACGCCGCCTACACCTACACGGACGGCAAGCTCACGGGCTCGAACGGCACGGGCGATCCGAAGTGGCATACCGTTTCGCTGCAAGCCGACTACTCGCTGTCGCGCCGCACGGACGTTTATGTCGAAGGCGTGTATCAGCATGCGTCCGGCCAGCTCGGCAACGCAGGCGCGAACGTCGCGATCATCAACACGCTGTCGCCGTCGACCTCGCAGAATCAGGTCGCCGCTGCGGTGGGTCTGCGTCACCGGTTCTAAGCTGCACTGAGTTTCACCAACGCTTCACCAACGCTTCACCAACGCTTCACCAACGCTTCACCAACGCTTCACCAACGCTTCACCAACACAAACGGCCGCGATCATGACGATCGCGGCCGTTTGTTCTTGCGGCGCTGTCGCGCGATGCGCGCGTCAGACTGCCTTGCCCGAGCCCAGGTCCGCGCCGGTCACCGGGTCGGCGGCGGGGTCGGACGCAGTGCGCGTTGCCATCGTGGTGAGCGCGTCCTTCTCCATCTCGCTCACGGTCACGCTCGCGGTGCCGTCGCCACCATCGACTGCGGGTTGCGGATCTTCGACGAACTTCCAGTCGCCGCCTTCGTTCCACGGGCCGCGTGCGTCGTCGCCCTTCGACATGTTGAAGTACACGCTCGTGAACTCCGGCACGCCCGGCAGCTTGCCTTGCGGGAAGTTCGGCTGGATCGAATGCAGCGCCTTCTCGAACGACTTCTGATGTGCGATTTCGCGCGTCATCAGAAAGCCGAGCGCGTCCTTGATGCCGGGATCGTCCGTGACGTTGATGAGGCGCTCATAGACGATCTTCGCGCGCGCTTCGGCCGCAATGTTCGAGCGCAAGTCAGCCGTCGGCTCGCCGATCGTGTCGATATACGCCGCTGTCCACGGATAACCCGCCGAGTTCGTCAGCGGCGTGCCCGCGCCGTACAGGATCGCGGTCGTGTGCGAATCGTTGCCGTTGCCCGTCATCGAGCGATACAGCTCGGCTTCCTGCTCCACCGCTTCGGCCAGCGCGCCCTTCGCGCCCTTGTTCAGCATCGCGACGATGCTGCCGATCACTTCGAGGTGGCTCATCTCTTCGGTCGCAATATCGAAGAGCATGTCCTTGCGGCCCGGATCGTCTTCGGTAACCGCTTGCGTGAAGTAGCGCATGGCGGCGGCAAGCTCGCCTTGCGGGCCGCCGAACTGCTCGAGAAGCAGATTGGCGAGGCCGGGATTGGGCGCGGCAACGCGCACCGTGTACTGCAGACGTTTGTTGTGGATGAACATGGCAGGCTCCTTCGATGAAAGTGCGAGAGGTCCAAACAAGCGATGCGGGGAAGCGCCATCGAGCGTCCAGCGCTAGAACCGGATGGGCGCATCGAGTGAATAGCAGTGGGTATTCCCACGGCGCGCTGAGCCGTTGGATTTTTCCAATCGCGTCGATAGGGGCGACGCGCGGCGCGGTTCGCGCGGTCGTTTCCCAAGCCTGGGGCAGGTCGCCGCTCGATGCGCGGGCCCGTCCGCGCGAGTAGCGTTATTGCATTGCTTACGTGCTGTATGCGATGACGCAAGCTCGTCATGGACATCCTGGCGGCTGGTCACGCGGAACACGCGTTGCTGCACTTGCGTTGCGGTCGACGCTCTTGCTACTCAGTGATTCGACACGCGTTCCGACCTTTCACTCCCGCTGGAGGCAAACAATGAAGGCGCTGATTTGGCAAGGCAAGAAAGACATCCGCTACGAGACAGTCCCGGACCCGGTCATCGAGCACCCGCGCGATGCCATCATCAAGGTATCGACGTGCGCAATCTGCGGTTCGGACCTGCATCTCTTCGACGGCTTCATGCCTGGCATGGAATCCGGCGACATCATGGGCCACGAGTTCATGGGTGAAGTGGTCGAAGTCGGCTCGGGCAACAGCGCGCTCAAAAAGGGCGATCGCATCGTCGTGCCGTTCACGATCGTTTGCGGCGAGTGCGATCAGTGCAAGCGCGGCAATTTTTCGGTGTGCGAACGCAGCAATCGCAACAAGGATGTCGCGGACAAAGTGTTCGGCCACACGACAGCGGGCCTCTTCGGTTACACGCACCTGACGGGCGGCTATCCCGGCGGACAAGCCGAATACGTGCGCGTGCCGTTTGCGGACAAGACGCACGTCAAGATTCCGGACGGCCTGACCGACGAGCAAGTGCTCTTTCTCGGCGACATCTTCCCGACCGGCTGGCAGGCCGCCGTGCAATGCGATATCGAGCCGACGGACACGGTCGCGATCTGGGGCGCGGGCCCGGTCGGCCAGATGGCGATTCGCAGCGCGGTGCTGCTCGGCGCAAAGCAGGTGATCGCGATCGACTATATTCCCGAGCGCCTCGCGATGGCGCGCGCGGGCGGCGCGACCGTCATCAATTTCAAGGAAGAAAGCGTGCTGGAACGTCTGGGCGAACTCACGCAGGGCAAGGGTCCGGAGAAGTGCATCGACGCAGTGGGCATGGAATCGCACGCGACGCGTTCCGTCGATGCCATGTACGACCGCGCGAAGCAGGCCGTGATGCTGGAGACGGACCGCCCGCACGTGCTGCGCGAGATGATCTACGTGTGCCGTCCGGCGGGCACGCTGTCGGTGCCGGGCGTATACGGGGGACTCATCGACAAGATTCCGTTCGGCGCCGCGATGAACAAGGGACTGACGTGGCGCATGGGGCAGACGCACGTGAACCGCTGGACGGACGACTTGCTCAAGCGCATACAGGACGGACAGATCGACCCGTCGTTCGTCATCACGCACACGGTGTCGCTCGCGGACGGCCCGGGCATGTACAAGACGTTCCGCGACAAGGAAGACGGCTGCATCAAGGTCGTGCTGAAGCCGTGAGCGCGTGATGCGTTGCGCGCGCGTCAGCGGCTGCGAGCGATTCGTCTGCTTACCGTGCGCTTTCGCACATTCACGCCGGACGCAGGCTGGCGGGCCGGACCGCCGCCGATATATAGTCGGCGGCCCAGCAACGGACAGCATCGGAGGCGGCGTGACACACGCTGACAATGCGCGGCGCGGCTCGCCTGCCCGCCGCGTCGAGAGTTCGGCCATGCGCATTCGCGGCGCATGACGCGTCTTTTCCCGCCGATGCGCGCGTTGGCCGTCGCGGTGGCGGCGCTGTGCGCGCATATCGGCGATGCCGCCGCGCAGGCTTATCGCGATGTCGCGCCGATCGCGCCGCCCGCCGCCGAGCGCCCGCGCGCGCCACAGCCGCCGCAGCAGCCGGCCGACGAGTCGCATGCCGTCGCGATCGAAGACTTGCGCGGCATTGCGTTCGCGCGCGCAGGCGAGGCCGCATCGGGCCATCGCCGATCCGCCGCGCAGTCCGCCGCGCAGGGCGCGATCACGTCCACGGACCTTCCGCTCGTCGACGCCGCCTTTCTCGACACCTTCGCCGCCGATCTCGGCAAGCCGCTTACCTTCGCGCGTCTCGCGCAGATCCGCCGCGCGGTCGTGCAGCGATATCGCGACGCGGGACAGCCGCTCGTCGATGTCTACGTGCCCGAGCAGGACGTGAGCGACGGCGTGGTGACCGTCGCGGTCGCCGAGTTCCGCGCGGGGCGCGTGATGGCGAAGGGCAACCGCTATTTCTCCGATGCGCTGCTCACGCGCGAGATGCCGCTTGCGAGCGGCGAGCCGATCCACGAAGCCGATGTGGCAGCGGGACTCGCGCTGCTCAACGCGAATCCGTATCGCCGCGTCGACGTGATCTATGCGCCGGGCGAGGCGCAGAACACGACCGACGTCGTGTTGCAAACGGAAGACCGCCTGCCACTGCGCCTCTACGGCGGCTACAACAACGACGGTGTGCGCGATCTGGGACGCGACCGGTTTCTCGCGGGCTTCGACTACGGCAACCTGTTCGGCATCGACGCGCGCATCGGCTATCAGGCGACGGCCAGCAACGACCTCTTTTCGGGCAATCCGGACATCGAAGGACGGCCCGACCGCGCGCGCTTCATTGCGCACTCATTCAACTTCTTCGCGCCGCTGCCGTGGCTCGATCGCATCGAACTGTTCGGCGTATTCGCGCAAAGCACGCCGCGCCTGCCAGACAGTTACGGACAGACCGGCATTAGTTCGCAGTTGAGCTTTCGCTACGACCGCCTGCTTCCGCCGCTCGACAACGCGGGCGCGTGGCAGCAGCAGATTCAGTTCGGCTATGACTTCAAGCGCTCGAACAACGACCTCGAATTCGGCGGCTTTCAGGTGTTCAACGCGAACACGCATATCCACCAGTTCGTGCTTGCCTACGATCTCACGAACAGCGACCCGGCGGGCGGCACGCATCTGAACGCGTCGCTCTTTGCGAGTCCCGGCCGTCTCGACAGCAGCAACAACGAAGCCGCCTTCGATGCCGCGCGGCTCGGCGCGACGCCGCGTTATCAGTACGTGCAACTGTCGGGACAGCATGAGTCGGCGCTGGGGGCGTCGGGATTTTCGGTGTCCGCGCGAGGGCTATTTCAGTGGACCGGCAACACGCTTTTGCCGAGCGAAGAACTCGGGCTAGGCGGCGATGCGACCGTGCGCGGCTACGAGCCGTATGCGGCGCAAGGCGATCGCGGCTGGAACGTACAGACGGAAATGCGCGCGCCCGCGTTCACGCTGGGCGTCGCGGCGTTGCAGCCGTTCGTCTTCTTCGATGCCGGACACGTGTGGAACCGCATTCCCGAAGCGGGCGAGGTCAACAACGCATCGCTCGCGAGCGTCGGCGCGGGCATTCGCTCTCAGATGGGGCGTTTCGTCAGCGTGCGAGGAACGTTCGGGTTCCCGCTGAAAGCGGTGGTGCCGAACGGATCGAAGGCGCCGCTCGGCGAAGTGTTCGTCGTGATCGGAAGTTGATCGGAAATTGAAGGGCGGGCGGCTGCCCGCCCCTCGCGCTTCGTGCTAGACGCCTCAGGGGCGCGCCTGCTGCCAGCTGAGGACCGGGTGCGTCGCGTCTGCAGGCAGCGTCCACGCGCCGCCCGCGTTGAAGTTCCACGACGCGAAGTTGCCCGGCACGCGCATTTGCGCGCTCGAGAGTCCGTTCGCGTCGCCCGGCGCGGTGCCGTTGTTCGCGCCCACGGCATTCGTGAACGTCGTCGTGTCGCGGTTCCAGTAGACGTTGTTGATCACGCCTTCGTTCATCGCCGCGATGCCGCCGTACACGGCAAACGGAGGTCCGCCGCCGCCGACCTGACCGACCGCGAACGATTCGTTGATGACGCCCGTGCTGCCGTTGTCGTAGACCAGTCCGCCGTCGCCGGTCTGGCCGCCCGTGCTGCCGGTCGCGTAGGACTGCGTGATCGTGCCGGTATTGAACGCGACGAGCCCGCCCACCGATGCATGCGAGCCGCCGCTGACGTCGCCGGTCGCATACGACTGCGCGATGGTCCCGGTATTCACGCCCACGAGGCCGCCGGACGGGCCCTGATAGCCGACCGTCGCGCTGCTCGACGAACGCTCGATGCGGCCGTTGTTCGCGCCGACGAGCCCGCCGTTTCCTCCGCCGCCGAAGCCGCCGTACGACACGTCGCCCGAGGTCGAGGCATACGTGATCAGGCCGTTGTTCTGCGCGGCGAGCAGACCGTAGGTTCCGGGCGCGCCGCCGCCGACGCTGGCGTTCGTCAGCTTGATGTCGCGCACGACGCCGCTCGCGCCGATCACCCCGAACATGCCGACGTATCCCGACGACGAAGAATCACTGGACGCGAGCCGGTCGATGGTGTGGCCGAAGCCGTCGAACTGGCCGGTGAACGGCGTGTCGGGCGTCGCGCCGATCGGCGTAAAGAAGTTGGGATACGCGGTCGCGCTCGCGTCGATGTCCTTGCCGAGCGCATAGTTGCCCGCGAGGTTCTCCGAGACGCGGCCGAGATCGGCGAGCGTGTTGACGAGCTTGTACGCTGTGATCTGCGTGACGACGCCGCTATACGGCGCGGCCGTCCAGCCGGCGTGCGTGAGCAGCGTGCCGGGCGCGTAGCTGCCGTTCATGTCGTAGAGCGCGCTCACAATGCCCGTGCTGCCCGACCAGTCGATCTTGCCGCGATTGATCACGCTGCCGCCATTGTCGACGCCTTTCGCATCGGCGCGCAGGGTGAGATTGCCGCCGCCCGTGTTCGCGATAGTTGATGTCTGCGCTACCGTGACGCCATGCCCTGCGCCGAGCGTCAACGACGCGTTGCCGTTCCATTGCACGTTGCCGTTCACGGTCAGATCGCCGCCGGACTGCGCATTCACGGACGTGCCGTTTGCGAGGCTGCGCGACAACGCGTTCCCGGTGGCGCTGTCGATGGCGAGCGTCGGCGACGAGAGCGACCACTCGCCAGCGACAACGTTTGCGTTCGCGACGTCGAGCGTGGCCGCGCGGGTTTCGACCGTGCCGCCGCTGCCGTTCGCATTCGTCGCGGCGAGGGTTCCCGCCGCATGCACCGCGCCCTGGTCGGCGACGAGCCACACGTGGCCGTCGCGCTTCGCGGTGCCGGTCGCGCGGATCGCCGCGTTGTTGCCCGCGAGCGCGTAGACGTTGCCGTCGGCGGCCTGAAGGCTCGCTTGCGCCGCGTGGATCACGCCCGCGTTCGCGACCGTGCCGTGGCTGCCCGTCTGCACGAAAATCTGCTGGCCGCTCGACGAATCGTGCAGCAGCACTTGCGCGCCCGCCGCCAGTTCGGCGCTGCCCTTGGGCGCGTCGATGGAGCCGGCGTTCACTGCGGCCGTGCGCGAGACGAGGAAGACATCGCCGCCGCTCGATCCGATCTTGCCGAGATTCACGACGACGCCGCGGCCGTCGCCGGAAAAGGTGAGATCGCCGCCCTTCATGAAGGCCGCATCGCTCACGTTCAGCGACGACGCGACGAAGCGCCCGCCCGTCGCGATTACGCCGCCCGGCCCGATCACCACGCCTTGCGGGTTGATGAGATACACGCTGCCGCTCGCGGTGAGCTGGCCGAGAATGGTGGACGGATCGCCGCCCGTCACGCGATTGAGCGTCGCGCCGTTGCCGTTGTTGAACGTGACCTGCCGGCCGCTGCCAATGGAAAAGCTCTTCCAGTCGATCACGCCGCGCGGCGAAGTCTGGTCGATCACGAGCGACCGGCCGCCGCCGGTGATCGAGCCGCTGCCCACGGCGAACTGGCCGCCGCTCGGAAGCGGGGGCGCGGCGTGCGCGCAGTGAAGACCGACGATAAGCGGCACGATGGCCGAAAGCGGCCGAAGCCGCGAGGCGCGACTGAAAGAACCGATGCTGCGCTGCATACACCCTCCGGGCTGTGTCGATTTGTTTTGTCGTCTTTTGGCCGCTGACGGTGTAGCCGCGCCGTCATCGGCTAGCGAGAGGGCGAACATCGATGTGCGAGCAGGCGGCACGAATTTAGCAACGCGCCCGAGCGCCGAAGTGTGTGCTACCGCACATTCGCGCCGCAGAAAAAAACCGCGCGGCCGAAGGCTTGCTGCAAGGCGCGGGCAACCGGCTTGTCAAGTGAAATAAGCGTGGGAAGAAGGGCGTTCTGTCGGACGAATACAACGCCGCGCGCGGGGGGTGCGCGACCTTAGCGCGAGGGCCGCCGCCGGTCCGTCAGTTGGACGACGCAGGCGTGGAAAATGCGCTGAACGAGTTCGCTCTCGTAGTCGAGATCGTCGCCTTCGATGATCTTTTCGATAGCGCTGCGTCCGGCTTCGGTATCGAGCAGCGGACAGAAGCGCGACGCGAGCGCCTGCGCGGTGACGGAGAGCTTCGCGGTCTCAATCCAGTCGGCGGCGCGGTTGTGATTGTCCAGCCAGCGATGCGCCGCGCGCACCTGAAACGACGGTTCGGGCCACGCGCCTTCGAGATAGTACGCGCCGAGAAAGCCGCATGTGAGCCAGCAGAGAAGATGCACCCGGTCGTCGGGTCCGAGCGGATAGCGGACTTGACTCATGATCGCACCACATGACGCGGCGACGCGCGACGGCTTGAAGATAGCACGCCGCGACGTTCGCGCGGGGCCTCAGTCCTCTTCGAACAAGTCCCTATATTGATGCGGCTGCGAGCGCAGATACTGCTTTGGCGCGCGCACGTGCGCGCCCAGTTGCGCCGCCGCGTGCCACGGCCAGCGCGGGTCGTAGAGCGCGGTGCGGGCGAGCGCGATCATGTCCGCGTCGCCCGTTCCGATGATGCTCTCCGCCTGCTCGATGCCGGTGATGAGCCCGACCGCGACGACCGGCATCTTCACCGCGCCCTTGACCGCGCGCGCAAGCGGCACCTGATAGCTGGGACCGACGGGAATCTTTTGCGCCGGGTGCAGGCCGCCGCTCGACACGTGGATCGAATCGCAGCCGCGCGCCTCCAGTGCGCGCGCGAAGGCGATGGTCTGTTCGATATCCCAGCCGCCTTCCACCCAGTCCGTGCCGGACACGCGAACCGTCACCGGCCGGTCCTCGGGGAAGGCGCCGCGCACGGCGTCGAAGACTTCGAGCGGAAAGCGCATGCGGTTTTCGAGCGAGCCGCCATATTCGTCGTCGCGCCGGTTCGAAAGCGGCGACAGAAACTGATGCAGCAGATAACCGTGCGCCGCGTGAATCTGAATGAGGTCGATGCCGAGTCGCGCGGCGCGTTTCGCCGAAGCGGCGAAGGCATCGCGGATGCGCTCGAGCCCCGCGCGATCCAGCGCGACGGGCGGCGTTTCGCTCTCTTCGAACGGCACGGACGAAGGCGCTTCGGTCTGCCAGCCATGCGCGTCGTCGGGCGGGAGCTGCGCGCCGCCTTCCCACGGCACTTCCGTCGATGCCTTGCGGCCCGCGTGGCTCAACTGGATGGCGATCGGCATGTCGGACCAGCGGCGAATGCCCTTCAGCGTGCGTTCGAGGGCGGCTTCGGTTTCGTCATTCCATAGGCCGACATCGGCCCACGTGATGCGGCCTTCGGGCAGCACGGCGGTCGCCTCGATAGTGAGCAGCGCCGCGCCCGACAACGCGAGCTGGCCGAGATGGATCAGATGCCATTCGTTCATGCAGCCGTCTTCGGCCGAGTACTGGCACATCGGTGCAATGACGATGCGGTTCGCCAGTTCGAGGTTGCGCACGCGCGTGGGAGTGAACAGAGCGGCTTGTGGCATAGGGAGTCTCCGGAATGACAGGTGGTCGGAGAGGGCAGCAATCAATATTCCGGCATGCGGGTGCCATGCGCGCCAACTGCATATCATTGCATGCTGAATGAAGGCCATCTCATAAGCGTTTGTTAAGGAACCGTTCCGGAAAATGCAGGTTGGCCCGCCCGGCGGGCGCCCCACAAAAACAACCTGAGAGGTCGCCGCCATGCCGCATTCCTTCGCCCTTCGACTGAGCCTTTGTGCATGATGCAGGGCGTCTGCACGTCGTTCCCGCTGAAACTGGCCAATGACGCCGCGTGGCGTTATCACGACCTCGCGAAATCGCGCGCCGTTGACCGGCCGCCCGCGAGCGGCGAGTTGTGCGTCTGGCTTGTCACGAGCGAATTCCGCTTCGCGTCGGCGTCGAATGTCGGGAGTTGGCTGAGTGTCGCGGAGCGCAGGCGCGCGCGGCTGCATCCGCATTCGGCCATCGGGCGGCGTTTCGGCGTGGCCCGCGCGACGCTGCGGCTCGTCGTCTCGCAGATGTTCGATTGCCGTCCGCAAGAAGTTCAGGTCGAGGACGGCCCGGACGAGCGCATCATCGCCACCGACCCGCGCGGCAAGCGCAGCGTTCACGTCGATGTCGCGTATTCGGGCATCTGGATCGTGATCGCGCTGGGCGCGGCGAGCGTCGGGGTCGGCCTCGCGGTCGATGCGCTCGCGGATGCAGCGCGCATCGCGAAGACGCGCGCCGAACGCGGGGAGAGCGGCGCGGATGCATCGTGGCATGGAGTGGTGCTGCCGATGCCCGGCGAGATCCGCGGCGTCGTGGCGGTCGGCGGCGCGGTGACGGATGTGCAGGCGTTCGGCTGGGATAAGCCGGCCGAAGCCGATGCGGCGAAGCCGGCGCAGTGAGGGCGCGAATGGCGCTAGTCGCGGTCCTCGCTCGATCGTTCGCACATCGAATTAAAGTGCGGTGTCTTCGAATCTCGCCAAAAAAGCCAAGCATTCCTAACGAACGCCCCATTATTGGGGTCGCGGCATGACACGACGCCATCCAACATTCCGATGGCCGCCGAAACATCAGTCGAATGAGCAACGCGAACGAGCTTTCACATCGGAAGAAACACCTTAGGCATAATACTCGTCACCCGAGGATACTGAGCGCGCTTGCCTATGACACGCCCCGCCCTGGAATGCCGCCGCCTTCACAAAACCTATGGTCCCGGCAGAACCATTCTTGCAGGGCTGGACTTCACGCTCGGCGCGAGCGAATTCATCGCGATCATGGGCGACTCGGGCGTGGGGAAATCCACGCTGCTCAATCTGATCGCGGGCCTCGACGCCCCCGACAGCGGCGAGATTCTGATCGACGGCGTGCCCATCTCCGCGATGAGCGACGAAGCCGCCACCAAAACGCGTCGCGAAAAGCTCGGCTTCGTGTTTCAGGCGTTCCACGTGTTGCCGCATCTCACGCTGGTGCAGAACGTCGCTGTGCCGCTGCTCCTGAACGGCCTGCCGACCACGCCCGCCCACGGCATGCTCGCCGCCGTCGGTCTCTTCAATCGTCAGAACGATCTGCCGCGCCAGCTTTCCGGCGGCGAACTTCAGCGCGTGGCCATCGCGCGGGCGCTGGTGCATCGCCCGCGGCTGATACTTGCGGACGAACCGACCGGCAATCTCGATCCGCAAACCGCGCACGAAATCCTCGGCCTCTTTCACGCTGAAACGAAAGCGACCGGCGCGGCCGTGATCATGGTCACGCATTCCGAAGCTGCCGCCGCATTCGCCGACCGTGTGCTGATCCTCGCCGACGGCACGCTGCACGAAGCCGCGTCCCTTGCGGCGTTCAACGAGTCGCGCGCGCGATGACGGCGCGTGCCGCCGGTCATCGCATGCTCGCGCGCTGGCTGCTGGGCGCTCAATGGCGCAGTCATCGCGGGCGGGCGCTCGTCGCCGTGCTGACGATCGCGCTCGGCGTCGGGCTCGGTTACGCGGTGCAACTCATCAACAGCGCGGCCTTCAACGAATTCTCCGCCGCCGCGCGCAGTCTGTCGGGGCAGGCGGACTTGCAGGTGCGCGGCGCGCAACAGTTCATCGATGAGCGCCTTTATCCGATGCTCGCCATGCGCCGGGGCGTCGTCGTGGCGAGCCCCGTGCTGGAACTCGATGTCGCGGTGCCGAAGCAGAGCGCGCCGCTCAAGGTGCTCGGCATCGACGTGTTTCGCGCAAAGCGCATCGCGCCCGATCTGACCGGCGTGCCGTCGCCGCAGACGCCGCTCGACGTCTTGTCGGACGACGCCATCTTTCTGTCGACCGCCGCGCAGCAATGGCTGAACACGCGCGTCGGCGCGGACGTCGATTTGCAGAACGGCACGTCGCCGGTGCGCTTGCGCGTGGCGGGCGGCATCGTGCGGGCGTTGCCGGGTCAGCGTATCGGCGTGATGGATATCGCCGCCGTGCAGTCGCGCTTCGGCGTGCAGGGGCGGCTCTCGCGCGTGGACCTGCAACTCGCCCGCGGGGTCGATCGCGAAGCGTTTCGCCGCGCGTTGCAGGACGAACTGGGCCCGCGCTTCGTCGTCGCGGAGACGCGCGACACCGAAAGCCGCACCGACAGGCTGTCGCGCGCCTACCGCATCAACATGAACGTGCTCGCGCTCGTTGCGCTTTTCACCGGCGCGTTCCTCGTCTTCTCGACGCAGGCGGCGGGCGTCGTGCGACGCCGCGCGCAGTTCGCGATGCTGCGCGTGCTCGGCATGACGCGCGGCCAGCTCGTGCGGCAGATCATGACCGAGGGCGCGTTGCTCGGCGTGGCGGGCGCGCTGTTGGGCATCGCGCTCGGCTTTGCGGTGGCCGGGCTCGCACTGCGCTTTTTCGGCAGCGATCTCGGCGGCGGCTACTTCCCGGGCGTGCAGCCGCGCGTGCATTTCGAGCCGGTCTCGACCGCGATCTTTCTCGCGCTCGGTTTGGGCGTCGCGCTCGCGGGCACGTTCGTTCCCGCGCTCGAAGCGGTTCGCGCGCGCCCTGCGCCGGCGCTGAAAGCGGGCAGCGAGGAAGCCGCGCTCTCGCCGCTTTCGACGCCGTGGCCCGCGCTCCTGTGCCTCGTCGCGGGCGCGGCGCTCACGCAGGCGCCGCCTATCGACGATGCGCCCATCGCGGGCTATCTCGCCGTCGCGCTTCTGTTGGTGGGCGGGATCGCGCTGATGCCGCGGCTCACGGCGATGGTCTTCGGCGCGGCGAGCGCGGCTTACGCGTGGCTGCGCCGCAACCATAGCCGCAGCGCGGTGGGCACGCTCGCGCTCGCGCGGCTTGCGAACGCGCCGGGCCAGGCGTCGATCGCCATGGGCGGCGTGCTGTCGAGCTTCACGCTGATCGTCGCAATGGCGATCATGGTGGCGAGCTTCCGGATATCGGTGGTTGACTGGCTGGAGCATCTGCTTTCCGCCGATGTCTATGCGCGGCTCGCATCCACCGGCGATACGGGCGGCCTCACGCCGCAGCAGCAGGCGCAGATCGCGGCCACGGGCGGCGTCGCGCGCGCGGCGTTCTCGCGCTCGTCGCAGGTGACGCTCGATGCCTCGAAACCGCCCGTCGCGGTGATCGCCCGCGAGATCAACGGCGCCGACCCCGGCGCGATGCTGCAAATGACCGGCGCGACGTTGCCGCCCGAAGCGTGGCGCGCCGACGAAACGCCGGTGTGGGCGTCCGAGGCGATGGCCGATCTGTACGGCTATCGCACTGGCCAGCGCGTGACACTGCCGCTCGGCGGCGCGGACGAACATTTCGTCGTGGCGGGCATCTGGCGCGACTATGTGCGGCAGACGGGCGCGCTGCAACTGCGGCTCGCGGACTATCGGCGGCTGACGGGCGACATGGGCGCGACCGAAGTGGCCATCACGCTGCGCCCCGGCGTGCGGGCAGGGCAGGTCATCGCGGCGCTGCAAAGCCTGCCGTTCGGCGACGCGCTGGAGTTCTCGCAGCCCGGCGACATCCGCTCGCGCACGCTGACGATCTTCGACCGCAGCTTCGCGGTGACGTACCTGCTCGAAGCGGTGGCGATCATCATCGGCTTGTTCGGCGTCGCGGCGACGTTCTCGGTCCAGACGCTCGCGCGCTCGCGCGAATTCGGCATGCTGCGCCATGTCGGCGTGACGCGAAAACAGATCCTCGCGCTGCTCGCCTCCGAAGGCGGCCTGCTGACGCTGCTCGGTATCGTCATGGGCTGCGTGCTCGGCTTCGCCATCAGCCTGATCCTCGTTTTCGTGGTCAATCCGCAATCGTTCCACTGGACCATGTCGCTGCATGTGCCGTGGACGATGCTCGTCGTCATCGGCGTGGTGATGCTCGTGTCTTCCTGCACGACGGCGGTGCTGGCGGGGCGGCGCGCCGTATCGGTCGATGCGGTGCGCGCCGTGCGGGAGGACTGGTGATGCGCTCGTTCAGCTCCTTCATCGCGATGCTTCTTGCGCTGGCCGCGTGCTTCTCGACGAGCGCGCTCGCCGCCGATGCGCCGTTCGCCGCGGTCGTGCCGGGCCGGGCGATCGACTGGCCGCAGGACAGCGGCGCGCATCCCGCGTACCGCACGGAGTGGTGGTATGCGACCGGCTGGCTGCAAACGCCGGACAAGAAGCCGCTCGGCTTCCAGATCACGTTCTTTCGCTCGAATACGGGCAAGGGCGGCGGCGGCGCGTTCGATCCGTCGCAGGTCATCGTCGCGCACGCCGCGCTCTCCGATCCGGCGTTCGGGCGGCTCGTGCACGATCAGGACATCGCGCGGCAGGGCTTTGGGCTCGCATATGCGGCGAACGGCAACACCGACGTCAAGCTCGACGCATGGCGCATGGTCCGCGAAGCCGATGGCCGCTACAGCGTGAGCGCGGATGCCGCCGGCTTCGCGCTGCATCTCACGTTCTCGCCGACGCAGCCGCCGATGATTCAGGGCGAGGGCGGCTATTCGCGCAAGGGGCCGTCGCCGGAAGAAGCGAGCTATTACTACAGCGAACCGCAGTTGCAGGTGACGGGAAGCGTCACGCGCCCCTCGGCGAAAGGCACGGGCGATACGGTCGATGTCAACGGCAGCGCGTGGCTGGATCACGAGTGGTCGAGCACCTTGCTACCCGCCGACGCCGCCGGCTGGGACTGGCTCGGCGCGAACCTCGACGACGGTTCCGCGCTGATGGCGTTCAAGGTCCGCAGCCGCGACGGCCGCGCGGTCTGGGCGCACGCCGCGCTGCGCGACCGCGATGGCCGCATGATGCAGTTCGGCCCTGGCGATGTCGAGTTCACGCCGGAACGCCAGTGGCGCTCGCCGCGCACGAACACGCGCTATCCGGTCGCGACGACGGTGCGCGTCGGCGCGATGCGCTGGCGTCTTGCGCCGCTCATCGACGATCAGGAACTCGACTCGCGCGAATCCACCGGCGCGGTGTATTGGGAAGGCGCCGTGACGGTGAAGGGCGAAGGTCAGGCGGAAGGCAAGGGCGGACGCGGCTATCTCGAACTCACGGGCTACGGCAAGGAGGCCGAAGCAGGCAAGCGGTGACCAAGCGGTGACGAAGCGGTGACCGAGCGGTGACCGAGCGGCCGCGAGCAAGAACCCCGAAATAGGCCGACAATATAGGGGTTTACGCAAATTCACCGCCTCGACTCATCATGTCCGATTTAGCCAGCCCTCTTCGCCGCCGCACCGAGATCAACCCGAAGCCGTTGACCGTCGCCGGCCTCCTCCTGCTCGCCGGTGTGCTCTATCTCGCGCAGACTGCCGGCGCGCGTCAGGCCGCGCTGTATGTGGTCGGCGCGCTGCTCGGCGTCGCGCTCTATCACGCCGCGTTCGGCTTCACGTCCGCGTGGCGCGTTTTCATTGCCGATGGCCGTGGCGCCGGCCTGCGCGCGCAAATGCTCATGTTGGCCGTGGGCGTCGCGTTGTTCTTTCCAGCGCTCGCCGCCGGGTCGCTTTTCGGCATGCCCGTGACCGGGCTGGTTTCGCCTGCGGGAACGTCGGTCATCGTGGGCGCGTTTCTGTTCGGTATCGGCATGCAACTGGGCGGCGGCTGCGCATCCGGCACGCTCTATACGGTCGGCGGCGGCAGCAGGCGCATGATCGTGACGCTTGCGGCGTTCATCGTCGGATCGGTGATCGCGACCGCGCATATGCCGTTCTGGACCGCGCTGCCTTCGTTGCAGCCCATCTCGCTCGTGAAGTCGCTGGGTCTTGCGCCCGCGCTCGCGGTGAACTGGATCGTGTTCGCGCTGATCGCCGCGCTGACGGTCGTCATCGAAAAGCGCCGGCACGGCAAGCTCGTCGCCGCACATGTGCAGCCCGCGCACACGTCGCCGTGGCTGCATGGTCCGTGGCCGCTTCTCGCCGGCGCGCTGGCGCTCGCGGTGCTCAACTTCGCGACGCTCGCGCTGTCGGGCCGGCCGTGGGGCGTCACGTCCGCGTTCGCGCTGTGGGGCGCGAAGGCGGCCTCCGCCATCGGCTTCGACGTCGCGAGCTGGCCGTACTGGATGAGCAAGCCGAACGCCGCGACGCTCGCCGCGCCGGTCTCGCACGATGTGACGTCCGTGATGGATATCGGCATCGTGCTCGGCGCGATGCTCGCCGCCGCGCTCGCGGGCCGCTACGCGCCGGTCTGGCGCGTGCCGATGCGCTCGCTGATCGCCGCCATCGTCGGCGGTCTGCTGCTCGGCTACGGCGCGCGGCTCGCGTACGGATGCAATATCGGCGCGTACTTCAGCGGCATCGTGTCGGGCAGCCTGCACGGCTGGCTGTGGCTCGTGGCGGCGTTCTTCGGCAACGTGCTCGGCACGCGCCTGCGCCCGCTCTTCGGGCTGGAAGTGGAACGCGTCAGGCCGACAGCCTGTTAAGAAGTCAACGCGCCGGCCACCGGTTCTCGAAGACGCATTCTTCGTGGGGCCGGCGCGTGGCCCAGCCCTCGGTTTCCAGCATCGGCGCGTCGTAGAACCGCTCGACGTGTCCGACGCAGAGAATCGCCGCGGGCCGCGCGCCTGCGGGCATCGCGAGCACGTCGGCGATCTCCTGCGGATCGAAAAGCGACACCCATCCCATGCCGATGCCTTCGGCGCGCGCCGCGAGCCACATGTTCTGAATGGCGCAGGCCACCGACGCGAGATCCATCTCGGGCAGCGTCCGGCGGCCGAACACATGGCGCTCGCGGCCGTCCATCAGCGCCATGACGAGCACCTCCGCGCAATCGCGCATGCCCTCCACCTTCAGTTTCATGAACGCATCGCGCCGCTCGCCGAGCGCATCGGCGGTCAGCAGCCGCTCGCGCTCGACCGCCGCGTGAAGTTGCGCGCGAATTCCGGGGCATGTAATCCGGACGATGCGCCAGGGCTGCATGAAGCCGACGCTCGGCGCATGCAACGCGGCGTCGATGAGCCGCTGCATCACGGCCGGCGCGACGGGATCGCTCACGAAATGGCGCATGTCGCGGCGCTCCTGAATGGCGCGATACACGGCGTTGCGTTCCGATTCGCTGAAGGTCTGGTTATCCATGATCTCGAAGAAATTGCAGTAGCGCCACTCTATCCGCATCGCGCGATGTCGCACAGGCCGCCACTCGCGAAAGCGTCGCGGTGCCTTCGCTCAGTACGCCTTGCATTTGCATAACGGTGCGGTAGCCCACCTTCGCGGCGAGGAAAATCAGCGAACATGCGCGAGGCTGTCCGGAACAGTCGCCTGACCGATATCAGTCTCGTGCCGAGCTGCGGGGCTGGGTCGACACATCGTCTGGAGATCGCCATGTTCAACGAACCGGTTCTGCGCCGCGGTGTACGCTGGATGCTGCTCGTCGTGATGTATTACGTGGTCGCGGCGGCATCGTACAACGGCTATTTCACGAAGTGGCAATTCCGCGATCAGACGCCGGAATTTGCGTTGCCCGCCATGCTCGATGGCACGATCGATCGTCCGTTCGTGTATCGCCAGTTATTGCCGATGCTGGCGAACGGCGTCGAACGCGCCATGCCGGAGAAGCTGAAGACGAAAGTCGACGCGCTTCTGATGGACGACAACCGCACGCATCATCCGATCACATGGTTTTACCCGAGCGCCGTCGATGCGCGTAATCCGCAATACGCGCTGCGCTATTACCTGATCTTCGGCATGTCGTTCACCGCGCTCTTTCTCGCGATGTTCGCGATGCGCGCGGTCTGCATGACCTTGCAGGCGGACAGAACCGCCAGCACGCTCGCGCCCATGGCGCTCGCCGCGATATTCCCGCTGATCTTGACCGACGGCGCCTATTTCTACGACTTCCCCGAACTGCTTTTCATGATGCTCGCGGTATGGCTTGCGGCGACCGGCCGAGCGTTATGGCTGATTCCGCTCACGGCCATCGCGACATTGAACAAGGAATCGTTTCTCTTCTTCACGCTCACGTTGTTTCCGTTTCTTCACGCGCGCCTTTCCTTGCGTCGCGCCGTGATCGTGCAGGCTGTGTTGCTCGCCATCGCGGCGGCGGTCAATCTGGCAATCAAGCTCAAATATGCGGGAAATAGCGGCGATGTCGCGCAGTTCCATCTATTCCATAATCTCGACTTTCTGATTCATCCGTTGAGCTATCTACGCTTCGAATACAACTATGGCGTCGTGATGTCGAAGGGCTTCAACGTCATCAACGTCGTGATTGCCGTTGTTCTGCTGCGCTCCGGCTGGAGCAAGCTGCCGCTCGTATTCCGGCGTCACGTATGGATCGCGCTCGTCGTGAACGTGCCGCTTTTCATCACGTTCGGATTCCACGATGAGTTGCGCAATCTGAGCATGCTGATCGTGGGTCTTCTCATGATTCTGTGCGTGAACATTGCGCTTGTGCTGGCTTACGAGCGCGCGGGTGCAATCGCGGCGGCGGATGCTCGAAGCGATGTACCCGACGCGCCCGCCGCGACGCCATTGCGCGACCGAAACGCCATGGCCCGTTCCGGCCGTTGATCCACCATAGCCGCGCATATTTGTCGGGAGACCGATTCATGCCATTCGATCACGGCGTCTTCACCGTTTCTCTCGACTTCGAGTTGTTATGGGGCGTGCGCGAAACACGCACTATCCAGAGTTACGGAGAAAACCTGCGCGGCGTGCGGCGCGCCATTCCCGAAATGCTGCGCGTGTTCGGCGCAAGCGGCATTCACGCGACGTGGGCGACGGTCGGTTTCCTGTTTCATCGCGATGTCGCGGAACTCAAGGCGAATCTGCCGGACGCGCGGCCCCGCTATACGCGGCCCGGCATATCGCCCTATGAGTACATCGAAGCGGCGCGCGAACTCGATCCGCTTTATCACTTCGCGCCGGAATTGATCGAGCGCATTGCGCGCCAGCCGGGACAGGCCATCGGCACGCATACCTACTCGCACTACTATTGCCTGGAAGAAGGGCAGGGCGTGTGCGAATTCGAAGCCGATCTCGCGCGCGCCGTGGAAGTGGCGCGGCGGACGGGCGTGTACGTGCGAAGCATCGTGTTTCCGCGCAACCAGTGCAACGACGCGTACCTCGCTTCGCTTACCCGCTTCGGTGTGCTGTGCTATCGCGGCACGCAACGGGGGCACGCCTATGCGGCGTCCGACAAGGCAGGGCAGAGCCGGCTCATGCGAGCGACGCGCCTGCTGGACGCCTACATCGACGTCTCCGGCCACAACACGTATGCGCTCGACGAGTGCTATCGCGCGATGCCGTTCAATTTCCCGGCCAGCAGTTTCCTGAGGCCCTACAAGCGCAAAACGGCGTGGCTAGACGGTCTTCGTCTGAAGCGAATCACCGACGCGATGACCTACGCGGCCATCAACAAGCGGCTCTATCACCTGTGGTGGCATCCGCACAACTTCGGGCGCGACACGGCGCAGAACATCGCGTTCCTGCAACGCATCGCGGACCACTACGCGCATCTGCGCGACAAGTACGGCTTCGTGTCGATGAACATGGAAGAACTGTGCGCGCTCGCCGCCCATCATCGGACGGACGAGCCCGAGTACAGCACCTCCGAAGCGGCGACCTGAGCCGCCGCTTCGGTTCCTCCTAGCGCCGCGTCTCCTGCGACGTGGCCGGCGTGATCGACGAAGGGCCGACCAGGAAGCGCGGCGTCCTGAAGTGGACGATGCACGCGTAAAACCACACGTAGATGCTCACGAAGACGAGGTCGGTGGCGAATAGCACGACCGGCTCGTTCCAGAACAACGACGCCGGCACGACGCCCACGGAGCACAGCACCCACAGATAAGGCGACGTGCGCGCATTGCGGCGTCCGCGCTGCCGCACATCGCGGTAATCGGCGCCACGCAGCGCAATGCGCCGATACACGAGCGTATGAAGATGCACGCCGTCCGGCTCGCTGACCGGCCGCCCGCGCACCAGCTTGCGCCGATAGATCGAGAAGACGGTTTCGAAGAGCGGATAGATCGCGACCACGGCCGCGTACCACGCCGAAACCGCCGGGTGGCGCGCGATCAGGAGTACGAGCAGTTCCGCCATGACGAAGCCGATGAAATAGGCGCCGCCATCGCCGAGAAAAATCGCGGCGCCCGGATAGTTCCAGACGGCGAAACCGAGGATCGTGCCGATCATCGTCAGTGCGACGCTCATGATGAGCCAGTCGCCTACTTGATGCGCGACAAAGCCTATCGAGCCGAAGATGAGGATGGACGATACCGAAGCGAGGCCGTTCATGCCGTCGATCAAGTTGATCGCGTTCGTGAGTCCCGACACGGTGAGCACGGTCAGCGCGATGGCAAGCGGCATGAGCGCGAGACCGCGATCGACGATAGGCAGGTCCACGCGCCCGATCACCGCGTTCAACGCATAGACGCCGCCGATCGCGCCGGCCATCGCCGCGAGCAACCTCGCGCGCGGGCTCACACGCTTGGTCAGATCTTCCACGCAGCCGGCCGCGAACGGCACCGCCGCGCATGCGAGCAGCAACAAAGACTCGCCGCGCGGATTCGCGCCGAAGATGCCGCCCATGACAAAGGTAATACCCGTTCCTCCGATGATTGCGATGCCGCCGACACGCGGAACCGGAAACGCATGATTCTTCTGCACTCCCGTGAGATCGTTGTCGAGCCATCTCGATCCCGCATGGCTCGTGTATTTCACGATCAGAAGAGTCAGACAAAACGATGTGAAGCAGCCGAGGGCAAGGTTCAGCATTGTCGTTTACTCATTTTGTCAACAGTGCGGACGTCGATCTGTTCAGAACATGTTGCACCTGCGTGAGACCGCCGCGAATCGGTGCGCTGAGGTCAAACGTTTAAGCAAATGCAACAGACCCGGTTCGGCCGAAAAAGGAACACCGATAAATAAGGGCTCCGAAGTCCCGTTTTGTTAAGAAGCCTTTTTTATGATTAATCAGGGAATTCCCGCGCATGCAAGGCTCTTTGGAGTCCGAATATCATCGCGCGGACAGCCGATTTGGTAACTAGGTTTTTCGTTGACGAAATGTTAGCTAGACCGCGTATTGCTCCAAAATTGGCGGGCCGCAAAAGCCTTAGTTTGTGCTTTAGCGTCCTTGCCGACATATCTCATGTCGTTGTCATGACAACCGAACGATCATGCGATGTCTTTGGCGACCCATCGGCGCACGATGTAGCGGCCTTCGCGCTTGCGCGCGAGGTCGTCGCTGACCACGCGAGCCGGCACGCCCGCAACCGTCACATTGGAAGGTACATTCGAGGTCACGACGCTGCCCGCGCCGATGGTCACGGAATTGCCAATCAATACGTTTTCAACGATGCATACGTTCGGCCCGATATAAACGTTATCCCCAATGGTCGCGGCCTGTCCGTGATTCGAGCCGATGGTCACGCCCTGCGATAGATTGCAGTTAGCGCCGATCACCGCTGTTTCATTCACGACGATGGTGCCGAAATGGCCAATGTACAGTCCCGGACCAATGCGCGTTCCGGCCGGAATGATGATGCCGAATTGACGTTGTTTGCGGCGCAATATGATCCTGAGGAGTACACCGGACATTCCGCGGGAATACCCGGATGCGAGGCGAAACCAGACGGAATAATTAAATCCTTCCGATGAAACGAACTTGCGAATGAACACGCCGGCACCGAGCGATCCGGCATAGCGGTAAAGATCGCTTCTGATAAGGTCGATAGGCTTCATTGCTGAATTCGTCGTGTGGATTGAAGGAGCGGAGTTCGCGGGCGTTGCCGCGTAGCCTAACGGGGCCGCGCGGTCGTATAAGTGTGAGAACTCACAGTTCGTTGGACTTATTCAATTTGCAGCGCACGCGCGCCTGAACGGTATGCAGAGAAGACTTGCGATACAGCTGATTACTTCGGGCGTTCTGATGAAGAGCGTCGCGCCGCGGCCCGCGTGGGCAGACGATACGGTCGATGCCGGCACGTTCGGCGTGAAGGGCGACGGCGCGACGAACGATCGCGTCGCGCTTCAGAAGGCCATCGACGCATCCGTCGGCAAGACGCTCGTGATCGGCGGACGCTGCCGCATCGACGCGGCCGGCATCGAACTCAGGAGCGGATCGCGCGTGCGCTTTCGGCCCGGCGCATCCATCAAGCTGCTGCGGCACGACACGCCGTTCTATCAGATCGTCCGCATCTGGGACGTGAACGATGTGGTGCTGGAAGGCGCCATACTCGACGGCAGCAAGGAACTGAACGCCGCGCCCGCCAAACGCCACGAAGAGGGCTACGGCATGGGCATTTCGGTGGCGGGCAGCGCCAATGTGACGATTCGCGCGGCGACGACCATCGGCTGCTGGGGCGACGGCGTGTACATCGCGAACAGTTATCGGCCGAACGCCACCGCGCCGGATGGCATTCGTCTCGTCGATCATCGGGCGGTCGGCTGCCGCCGACAAGGCGTGTCGATCATCAGTGGCCGCAATATCACCATCGAGCGCGGCGTGTGGGAAGACATCGGCGGCACCGCGCCTTCAGCGGGACTCGATATCGAGCCGAATTCGAATAGCGACGTGCTCGAGAATATCCGCGTCGTCGATCCCGTCACGCGCCGGTGCAAAATCGGCATTCTCGTGTTTCTCGCGCAATTGCCGGGACCGCGCGCGAAGAATGTCGATATTCGAATCACCGGTCATCGCGATGAGAATTCAGCCGATAACGCGTTCAGCGTTTCAGGACTCGATACGAAAGGCTGGATCGTGAAGGGCCGCGTGGAAAGTCGCGCGCCCACGTGGGTGAATTCCCGGCTTGCGTCCGTCGAGAATGTCGACTATGACAAGCGCGGTCCCGCTGTCGTCGTGACGGACCTGCGGCTCGTCCGATAGTGCTATTCGCGCGTTGTGTGACAACGTACAGACTCGATGCGTGCGCCGCCGCACGCTCGCGTTAGGCCGATATTCCTTGGGAATCCTTAGATGAAAGCACGGGCAATGCGTTTGAGCGACGCGCAGGCGTCTCGGACAGGGCATCGCGCGCAGAACTTCTTCGCGACGCCGAGCGGCTGGGCTTATATCGCCATTGCACTCGTCATTCTGTATTTGATGGCGACAAGTCCGCGCGAGGTGTCCACGCTGCTCGACCAGGACAATTATCTCGAATACTTCCGCCGCACGACGTGGGACTGGTTCGTCAGTTCCTATTATCAACGGACATCGACGCTTGCATTCATCATCAGCACGGTCACGGAGGAATTCGGCTGGCGCGCATGGGTGGTCGGGCTGAATGCGCTCGGCTTGTCGCCCGACACCGGCGTGCGCGTCACCGTGGTGCTGCTCAACACGCTGATTTTCATTGCGCTGCTGGAAGTGCGCAGGCCGCTCGTCGGACTCTGCCTGTGGGCGGTCGTGCCGATGGCGCTCGCTACGGTCGGCACATTTCAGATTCGCCAGGGCATGGGTTTTTCGATCGCCATGCTGATCTCGCTGCGGTATCAGCGGCCGCTGACGGGTTGGGTCCTCGCGAGCTTCGTACACACGACGTTCGCCGTGCCGGCGCTGCTTCTCATGGCGATTCGCGCGTGTGGCGATCGCCGGCGGCTTTCGTTCGCGTGCGCGGGCGTCACGGCGCTTGTGCTCGTATCGTCGGCGGGCTTCTTGTTTCGCAACTTCGGCGGCCGGCGCATCGACGAATACGCGAACTATCAGAACGACTTCACGATGAAGCTCGTGATTCTGCTCGTCGTCTATATGACCGCATCCATCGTCATGCTGTATTCGGAATGGAAGAACCGGCCGAAGGCGCAGCCCACAGTCTGGACCGAGCTGGCCACCATGCATATCGTGCTGGTCTTTTATCTGTTGCTCGCGTTCGCGCTGTTTCCCTTCGGCAAAGGGCGCGTCTGGTATTGCGTGCAGCTGCTGTTGCCGTTCATCGTGGCGCAGATTCGCTTCCGCAACGCATTTTCGATCTGGTGGATCGTCGGCGTCTTGCTGGTGCTCTCCGCCGAGATCATCAAGAGTTACTTCGAGGGCGTGTACGCGTATTTCATCGGAAGCTAGACAGCAAGCGTTAAGCATCGACGCGCCGTGCGAGCCGATGCCGAACGCCCGAGCGCTTCACATCACGTCTTTTCCACCGGCATTTTGCGCAGACGCTTGGCGCCTGTCTTGGTCGCGGTCTTTTCGCCGCGCAGGACGGTACGCAGCGCGCCGAAGTCCGCGCGCACTTTTTCGATTTCATAGCGCGTGACGAGACGGCCGCCGAAGCCCGACAGGAAGTCGAGAATGCTGGCGGTGGAAATGCCGTCAAGATCGAAGAGGAGCTTGCGCTCGCGCGCCACGCGCGCCGCTTCCCAAATGAGCAGGCTGATGGCGCCGCCGTGCGCTTCGGCGAGACGCGAAGAAAGCAAGTAATACAGCGCACGATCGTCCCAGACGAGCGCGGTTTCGGCCACGAGCTTGCCGCTCTGATCGAACGCGCCGAGCAACGTGCCCGACTTGCGCTGAAGCACTTCGGTGAGCAGTCGCCGCATGATCTGCGAGCCGTAGACGTTGTTGCGCTTGCGAACGGCGAGATTCTCGTCGTAGAAGCGCGTGAAGGCGTCGGGGCTGTCGATCTCGCGAATGGTGAGCTGCTCGCTCGCGCGCCGCACCCAGTTTCGGGTATTGCGGCGCAGGCCGGACCATGCCTCTTCTTCCGTGCGTTCGGCGGGCATTTCCATCGTGTAGCCGATCGACACGTCGTAGCCGTGAATCATGAACGCGAAGGCTTCGGCTTCCGACATGCGCGTGTCCATCAACTGATGGAAATGCGCGACCGGCGGGAGCTTGGCGATCAGTTGCCGGGTAATGTCCAGTCGATAACACCATTCGCGGTCGGCGGCGCCCGACTTCTGCGGCTTGATGATGGGACCGAGCGTGCGGGTCATCGGCGGCAAGGCCGAGATGCGCCAAATGCCTTTGCGTTCGAGCGTGTACGGCATTTCGCCGATGACTTCATCGCCCTGTTTCACCTCGGCGATGCCCCACCTGCCGTCGCTCGTGATATCGAGCCACCACGGTTGATGGAAGATCGACCGTTCGAACGCGCCTTGCGGGCGCGCGTTGTCATTCGCGCTGGTGACGATCTCTTTCGCTTTGGCCTTGGGTTTGTTGGGTTTCGACTTGGGTTTGGCTTTGACGGCTTCGGTATTCGTCGTATCGGGTAAAGCGCTGACAGAAAAGCATTCGTTATCCATTGTCCCTCGCAACTCGGTTCATGATAGCCATGGGGCTAAATTCGGGCCTTTCGGCAGTATCAGGATCAGGCGCTGTGCGCGTTAGTCGACAACTTTCCGATGCCTCGCATGGCGGGATGGAAAGCGTGTGCCGAGATCGGATCAAAGAGGCAATGCATATTTTTCGGCGATGTCAAGTTACGTCGTCAGGCGACGTATTACGGTGTTTTACCGCAGGGTATTGAGCATTCGCGTGAACCACTGTACGGCATCGCACGTTGCGCCCCTTGCTCGCCGATGCAAGATTTCAGGCGCAGGACACCCAAGGGTCCAGACTCGCGTACTTTTGTCCGACCCGTCGATCCCTGTTCCACGGGCGATCCTAAACCAAGCAAGGGCTTAGGCACATTCATGATTGCACCAGCACCGCACATCGATATCATCAAATCACCCGAAGTATTCAAGGCACTCGAACCCGAATGGCAGGCGCTCTGGAGGCGCGCGAACGGGCGCCATCACGAATCGTTCCCGGTTGCGTGGCTGAGTTGGGAGTGCGTCGCAAAACCGCTCGGGCGCGCGCTGCGGCTCATCGCGGTTCGTAGCGAAGGTCGTCTGATCGCGGTATGGCCGCTCGTACGCTCGCGTAATCGGCTCTGGACCATTCTGCGTCCGTTGAGTCCGGAATCCGCTGACTATACGACCCTACTCGCCGACCCCGACTACGCGTCGGCCGGACTGACGAAAGCAGTATGGCAGGCGGCACAGGAGAAGTGCCCGGCGGACATCATCCTGCTTCCTTATCTGGACAAGGAGGGCGATCTGTATCGGCTGGCGAGCGCCCACGACGGCATGATGGTCGCGAACGAGCATCCCTACGCGATTGCGCGGCTCTCGCGGGAAAAGGACTGGGAGAGCTTCTCAGCGCCACTCGGCACGTTGTCCGGGAAAAAGCCCGGCGCGTTGCTCAGGCGCCTGGAACGGCAGGGCAAGGTCGAGATCCGCATTCTCGGCCCACAAGACGCCGACGAAAACGCGCGCATGGTCGACTGGATGCTGGCCTGCAAGCGTAACTGGGCGGAGCGCGTCGACAAAAAAGGCGCATGGCTTTATTCGCCGCTCTTTCGCAACTATCTGGTGAACATCCTCAACTACCCGTCGGGACCCGACTCCGAGCCGAGCGCGCGGATGATGGTGCTCATGCTCGACGGCGCGCCTATCGCGGCCAACATGATCGGCATGGGAACGCAAAGCATTCTCGGCGCGATGGGCGGCTTCGACCGCCAGCACAGCAAGCTCGCGCCCGGCGCGATCACCACCGAAGCGTGGGTGCGCTGGGCGATCGAGCACCGCCTGGACTTCGACCTCGGCGTCGGGTCCGAGGCATTCAAGCCGTACTGGAGCAAAGGGAACCTCTCGGTTGCGGTCAGTATTCAGATCGCCCAGTCTTCGTGGGGACGCGTTGCATTCGCGATGCAAGACGGCATGGCCAAACTCGCTGCCATTCGCGCCGGAATGCGCCGGCCGAATACGGAAGTGCCACCCGGAAAAACCCGCGGCGAGTCAGTAGAAACCCGCACGAGCGAAGCCGCCAAATAATCTGAGTAAATCCGTCGGCTGGAAAATCGAGCAATAAAATACGGAGCCGGCGCATTAATTCAGAGGAATATTGCCAGAAAGAATTTCACTTTTCCTCAGACATGAAAACCGTCGTCCTTTTGCGACGACGGATTAATTTCGCCGCTCGCGCGAAATTAATTTCAATCCTCAGAACTAATCCCCCGCGTTTTCCCGAATCCCCCGCCAGGCGTGCGATTGCGGCGTACGTACGTCCTCGACATTTTGACCTGTCCCCGCCAATTCGTTACAGCTCGTTACGAAACATTCTTAATGGTCATACAAGGTTATGTATCATACGTCCCGGTGTCGGTAGTAGATACCTTGTAACGCGAGCGTTATGAAGTAAGTTTGACCGGCATATCAGGACTGGCTTGCTTTGGGCAATTTGAGCCCCGGTTAAACCGCTCGGCAAATGTCGCCCGATTTATCGGTCTTCGACGAACGTTCTTTTCCTAGTCGCCTATCAATAACGTCAAGCACAATGTCTTTTCCCAAAAAAACCGTTAATTCCTTCCTCGAGCACACCGCTTCCCAAACCGAAAACCGCATTCTCACGCGCCGCAAATTCGTGACCGCGCTTGTCATGGGCGCCGGCACGGCGGCACTGGCCGCGTGCGGCGGCGGCAGCGCCGACGACCTCGCCGCCACCGACAAGCGCTGGCACCGCGCGTCGACCGCTTCGGGCGCGTCGGCGGCATCGAGCACCAGCGTGGCATCGTCGACGCAAGCGACCGCGAGCACTTCGACCTCGGGCACCGTCGTCAACGCGAGTTCCTTCGGCGTGAAGGCCGACGGCGTGACGAACGACCGCGTCGCGCTGCAAAAGGCCATCGACGGCTCGGTGGGCAAGATTCTGCTGATCTCGGGCAAGGTGCGCATCGACGCGGCCGGCCTCGATCTGCGCTCGAACTCGCACCTGCGCTTCGCAAGCGGCGCGTCGATCAAGCTGCTCGCGCACAACACGGCGAGCTACCAGATGCTGCGCGTGTTCGACGTCGACAACGTCCAGATCGAAAACGCGACGCTCGACGGCAGCAAGGAGCTGAATTCGGCCACGAACGATCCGAACGACGGCGGCCAGGGCATGGGCATTTCGATTGCCGGCGGCACGAACGTCACGATCACCTCGCCGACCACCATCAACTGCTGGGGCGATGGCATCTACATCGGCAACTCGTATCGCACGGTCACGAAGGCGAGCAACGCGGTCATGATCACCAAGCACGTGGCCACGGGCTGCCGCCGTCAGGGCGCGACAATCACGAGCGGCAGCAACATCACGTTCGACTCGCCGACGTGGTCGACCATCGGCGGCACGATGCCTTCGGCCGGCCTCGACATCGAGCCGAACAACAACAACGCGGTGCTGCAGAACATCAAGATCATCAGCCCGACGACGAACAGCTGCCACTACGGCATCCTCGTGTACCTCGGCGCGTTCCCGGGACCGGTCGCGAAGGTCGTGTCGATCGACATCACGAACCACCACGACAACGCCTCGAATCACGTCGCGTACGCGGTCGGCGGCTTGCAGCTGAACGGCCGTTCGGTCACGGGCCACATCAGCAGCGACAACCCGGTGTACACGCATTCGGCGCTCGGCTTCAGCAAGACGGACTGGGATAACGCCGGTCCGTCGGTCGAAGTGACGAACATGACGTACACGCGCTAAGCGGCAGCCGCCGCTGCCGTGGACAGAAGAGCCGCCGTTTTTGCCGCGGCTCTTCTGTTTGTCGGCTGTCTCTGATTTCCATGCAGCGCCGAAGCACTAAACTTCCAGGGAAATTTGCCGAAAACTTAAGGCATGGATGGTGCTCTAAAAGGGTGGCCCGATTGCGGTTTACCCGGGCATCGAATCATCTGGAGAGTGCATGAATTTCGCCACTACTGTCGGCACGATCGCGTTTTTCGCTGTCGTCGCTCTGGCCTTGCTGGCGCTGGCCGAGGTGCTGCTGCCGTCGCGGCGGCGCAGCCGCCGGGAATCGGACAACGCGGATGCGTCGTCCGGATTCTTCGGCGGCATGCGTTCGCGGTTTCACAAGTCCGGACCGTTGAAGCCGAACGAAGCCGCTCAATCGTCGCGCTCGGGCCGCTCCGACTGAAAGCGTGGAGTTTTTTCAAAGTCGGCCGGTCGTCGCGTTCAACGCCACCCTAAACTTCAATCGTCAGTCTGTCGTGTCGTGGGCAACAGCGCACGCGCGTCATGCGATCAAAGCGTCGTCTCAGGCATTCAGCCGTTCCGCACGCGGGCCGCGCGGCAGCGTGCTCGTCCGGCGGTAGGTTTCTTCATAGCGGCGCCACGTCGTATCGATGGAAAACTGACGTTCTATCCGCTCGCGAGCCGCCTTTCCGAGCGCCGCGCGCGTCTCCTCACTCAGCGTCAACATCGCGACGAGCGCGTCCGCAAGCGCGTCGGCATCTTGCGGCGGAACCACGAACCCGGTTTCGCCGATGAGCCATTTCGTATCGCCCACATCGGTCGCCACGCAGGGAACGCCGCAGGCCATCGCCTCGCCGACCACCGTGGGCAAACCTTCGCTGCGTGACGAGAGGCAAAAGACGTCGAGCGCCGCGAGGGTCGTTTGCGGGTCCCGCAACGCGCCGAGGAGCCGGCACGCGTGCTCGACGCCGGCCTCGCGCAACCAAGCCACAAGCTCGCCGTTGCTCTCGTCGAGGCCGCGCCCGGCCATCACGAAGCGGCAATGCGGCAGCGCCTGAAGCACGCGGCGCATCGCGGCAATGAAGTTCGGATAGTCCTTGACCGCGTGATATCGCCCGACGATACCGATCACCGGCGCATCCGCGTCGAAGCCGAGCGCGCGGCGCAAGCTCGCGCGCGCCTGCGGCACCGGTCTGAAGACATCGGCTTCGAAGCCGTTCGGAATCACCATCATCTTCGTCGGACAATAGCCGCCGTGCGCGTGCGAACGCCTGGCCGCTTCGCCGCAGCAGATGATCGAATCCGGCACGCGCGCCGACAGCAGCGCGCACGCACGCGTGACCCAGCGCGTCATGCGGTTGCTGCCGGTCGAGCGCAAGTCGGTGTGGTGGATGCCCCAGACCAGCGCGGGGCGCGGCGCGCGCGAACCGCGCATGCGTCGCCAGGCGCTCGCGGCATGCACGGCGAGCCCGCCCATCAGATCGCCGTGATAAAGCCACGTCTGCACGACATCCGGATCCAGCTCGCCGAGCCAGCGGATCAGCGTCGCGAACTTGCGCGGACCGGGCACGCCGCGACGCATGCCGAGAATGCGCACGTCGGCGCCCGCGTCGCGAATGCGCGCCGCCAGCGTGTCTTCGGACGAAAGCGAGATCACCGTATGCCGAACGCCGGTTCCGCGCGATGCGCGTATCAGCCGGTAGAGCAGCATCTCCGCGCCGTCGGCCGGCAGCGCCGTGATGATATGGACGATTTTCACGGCGCGATGTGCAGCGACGAAGGCGCGCGTTCCGGCGCGGGCGCGAGCGTGCGGTACACGCCGATGGTCTTGTCGAGCACGATGGCTTCGTCGAATTCGCGCAAGGCTTTATCGCGAGCGGCAAGACCCAGCCGGCGCGCGAGCGCGCGATCGTCGTCGAGCAGACGAATGGCATTGGCGAGCGCGGTCGCATCGCGCACCGGCACCACGAGTCCGTCCTCGCCGTTGCGACTGACGACTTCGCGGCAGCCGGGCGCGTCTGTCGTGATGAGCGGCAGCGCGCACGCCGCCGCCTCGATCAGCGATTTCGGCAGACCTTCGCGATAGCTCGGCAGCACCATCACGTCCGTTTGCGCGAGCAGAGCGGGCATGTCGCTCACGTGACCGCGCCATTCCACGAGACCTTCGGCCACCCAGCCTTCGATGGTCGACCGTTCGATGGACGCCGGATTGCCCGCGTCCGGCATGCCCGCGAGCACGAAGCGGATGGTGCGATGCTCGCGCTTGAGCGCGCGCGCCGCTTCGACGAATTCCGCGATGCCCTTGTCCCACAGCATGCGCGCGGCGAGCAGCACGCGCAGCGGCTCGGAGGAGAGCGGCGCGTCGTCGGGCGGCGCCTTGAAGCGCGAACAGTTGACCCCCGAGCCTTTGATGAGATGAATCGCTTTCTCATCGACGAGGCGCGCGGTCTTGAACATCGTCACATCGTCGGGATTTTGCAGAATGAGCGCGCAGTCGTCGCCATCGAGCGCCACGCGCAGCACGCGTCGAACGAGCGGGCGCAGTAGCCGCGCCTTAAGATCGCGGCTCGTGAAAACGTAGCCGAGCCCCGCCACCGAATTCACCCGCGCGGGCACGCCGGCCAGCTTCGCGCCGAGCGATCCGTACACCGCGCTCTTGATCGTGAAACCGTGCACGAGCGCCGCGTCCTCTTCGCGAAAGAGGCGGGCGAGCCACAAGACCAACGCCAGTTCGCGCAACGGATTCAGACTGCGGCGAATCATCGGCACGGCGCGCCAGCGAAAGCCGAGCTCGCACAGCTTCGGCCCGTATTCGCCCGGCGGCGAGATCAGCACGACTTCGTGACCCATATCGCGTAACCGGTAGGCCAGCGACAGGCGGAAGTTGTACAGATACCAGTCTGTATTCGCAAACAGGATGACTTTGTTCATGGCCTCGTCCCATGCAGCGTAGTTGTGCCCCGACGATTGCGGACGTTCGCGCTCTGCGGCGCGTGGATGCCGGCTGCCCGCACACCGACGCGCTCGAACAGCGCGTCCCAAAGCCTCAAAATCGCGTCGACCGAATAACGCTCGCGCATCGATTGCGCGCCTTTGCGTCCGAGTTCAGCGCGCAGTCTCTCGTCGCCGAGCAGACGGGCCAGCGCGTCGGCGAGCGCGTCGCGGTCGTTCGGCGGCACGAGCAACGCGTCTTCGCCGTTGCGCGTGATGTCGCGCGGGCCGCTCTTGCAATCGACGGCCACGGCGGGCACGCCGAGCGCCATGCTTTCGGCGAGCGCGAGCCCGAATCCTTCGAAGCGCGACGACATGGCGAATGCCTGCGCGCGCCGCATCTCTGCCCACGGATCGCTCGTCACGCCGGGCAGCGAAATGCGTTCGCCGAGTCCGTGGCCGTCGATCTTCGCCTGTAGCGATGCCCGCTCGGCGCCTTCGCCCCAAATGGTCAGGTCCCACAGCGGGAAGCGCGACGCAATCGACGCGAACGCATCGATCAGTAGGCCGTAATGCTTCTGCGGATGAAGCCGCCCGAACGAAGCGAGGCGCATGCGTCCGTTCTCAGCGGCGTTCGCGCGCGGTTCCGATTCGCGGAACAGTTCGGGCGGCAGCGGGTTCGGCATGACCGCGATGTGGCGCACGCCGGGCACCATCGCACGAAAGGGCTCCACGACGTTCTCGGTCAGGACCGTTACGGCGTCCGCGTGCGGATAGGCAAGGCGAGTGGCGAGCCGCCAGAATCGCGAGCGGCCGTCGACGGACGGATCGTTGTGCTCGCACACGATGAGCGGCACGCGTTGCTTAAGCGACGCGAGAATGCCCGCGACGTTGACGTTATATAGAAAGCACACGACGACATCCGGCCGGCTTTCGGCGATGACCGCGCGAAGCGCGCGCTGGCGCTCCAAATATCCGAGCGCGCCTCCGCGCGGCTGCTTCACGCGGTCGGCCAGCCGCACGAAGCGCACCTTGTCCGACAGCGCATAGAAGCAGGGCGTGCTTCGACGATACGTCGCGACCAGCGTGACGGTGTCGCCTCGCTCGCTCCACGCATTGACGAGCGTGGCCGCGACGCGTTCGGCGCCGCCGCTTCCCATCGAGCTCACGAGCAGCGTGATGTTCATGCGACCAGATCTCCCGTGGGACGCGCGGGCGGCACGCGCCTCGCGACGATCATCGACAGGCAGAACACCGACGCGTGCATCATGCCGGTTGCGAGCAGCACGCCAGGCATGCCGATCCAGCGCGTGAGCACGACGTTGGCCAGCACTTTCACGACGAACGCGAGCGCCGTGACGACCGCCATGTCCTTGTAGCGCCCTTCGACGGACAGCAGGTTCATCATCACCAGCGCCGCGAAGTAGAAGGGCAACTGCACGAGGGAATAACGCATCAGCTCGGCGACGAGCAGCGTGTTGCTCGCGGTGAACGCGCCGCGCTGAAACAGCACCTGCACCATCCACGGCGCGAGCGGATACGCGATCACGGCGCATAGCGTGCCTGCGCCCAGCATCAGCACGGACCATTGGAACGCCGTCTGCCGCGCGCGCGTCACATCGTCCTTGCCGAGAATGTCGGACAACACGGGCAGTGTGCCCTGCGCGATGGCGAGGGCACCCATGCTGATCAACAGGCCGAAGACGCGGTTCGCATAACCGAGCGTGGCGACGGCGCCATCGCCCAGATGCGCGACGAAGTATTGATCCAGCGCAGGCGAGCAGCACACCACGAGCTGGCCCAGCATGAAGACGCGCACCGCGCGATAGATGGGTGGCCAGCGCGGCGAACGGAACGTGAGCGAGAGCCGCGCGTAACGGCCTTCCACCTTGCCGCCGAGCGGCCATACCACCACCACGAATAGCGCATAGCCGAGCAGCGTGCCCCACATGAGCGGCACCATCGCGCTCTTTTCCGTCATGAACAGCACGAGCAGCAGCGTCATCACCGCTGGCAAGCCGTCGAGCAGCGTGCCGATATGGCGCTCCTTCGATTGCAAACGCGTGCCGTACGCAGTCTCGATCATGATGAGTACCCCGATGGGCGCCATCACCAGCATCATCTGATGCGCCATCTCGCGCGTCTGCGGGGCGAGGCCGCCCGCCATGAATTGAAGCGCGTACGGCCACACGAGATAAAGAATCCCGGTG